>JAQBDO010000357.1:0-4024 GCA_032124375.1 Gammaproteobacteria bacterium | reverse complement strand
ATATTCGAGTGACGTCGTCCTGTACCTTTTTGTATTTCGCTTCAATGCCGCTGCTATCACTTTGCCGGGCAGCGGATTCTGATACCAGTTCCAGCCACATCCTGCTGGCGCCCATTATCATTGCCGGCCAGGCTTTCTGTACGGGCAGTGTCCAGTTTTTATCGCTGGTATCTTCCACGTTTGGTCGGGTAATCCGGGTAACATCATCGAATGAAAGTTTTGTTAACTGACCATTTTCCAGAAGTGATTTCACGACGGTGTTGCTTTCAATAGCCGTGTAAATACGTTGTGCAGCTTGCGGTGTACTGTAGAAAATGAAACTGAAAACATGTCCGTATCCATCGCGGCTGGCGCGTCGGTGTACCCGCCAGATAAGAATATCCTGATAATATTCATCAAAGACAGGAGCAATAACCTCAGCGCCAATCAGGGTGCCCATATACCAGCGAATGTCTTCGCCCTCAGGCCAGTCGATATGAAAGCGCGCGTACCACCATCCTTCTCCTGCAGGCAGGTTGGCTGGCGGTGTTTGCTGGTGTTCCGGGGTGTCGCTGTTGCTGGCGACGGGTGGGACGGAGGCGCAACCCCATAGCCCGAGCGCAAAGCTGACAGTTACCAGCAGTCTATAGAGCACCTGCGTCCTGCACTTGATCGTTTGCATGGTCATCATGCTCTTTGAGATGAGTCATGCATGCATTTATAACCAGATGATGCGCCCGGTCTCAAATCGATGGCTGAGCAGCGGATGACTGGGGTACAGCCGCAGTTTGTAGAACTGTAATCCTGGCAATGGTGGCATCAGCTCAATGCCGAATAGCGCATGGCCATGACTGTCTTTTCCTTTCGGCTTCAGCTTGACGTGTTCGCGCTCATGGAATGCCTGGTGTTCGGTCTCGGTCTCATTGCCTGTGCCGATAATACATTCCAGTATGACGTCTTCGGTTGTTAGCTCACCAAGGTTTACGGCGATTTCGATATTAAGACTGTCACCGGACATCAACTCGGTTGGTGACTTGTCAGTACGCCGCAGTGATACGCTCGGCCAGGCACGGCTGATTTTTGCCTTCCAGGCGGCAAGTTCTTTCGCGCCTTTGTAGTCATCTGCGCACAGTATTTTGTTCTGGCGGCTGGCAGGGGCATAAAATTTGGTGATGTAATCCCTGAACATGCGCTGTGCATTGAAGTTTGGGATCGCTGATTTCATGGAAGCCATGGACATCTTTACCCAGTCTTCGGAAAAACCCTGGCTATTGCGTTCGTAGTAAAGCGGGACAACCTTGGTTTCCAGCAGGTCGAGCAACTCGTTGGCTTCTTCATGATTACGGTATGCCGCGTCAAAATGCGGTTCATGCGGGGTGATCGCCCAGCCATTTTCGCCGTTGTAGCCTTCAGCCCACCAGCCGTCCAGCACGCTCAGGTTGATCACGCCGTTCATGGCAGCTTTCTCGCCGGATGTGCCGCTGGCTTCGAGTGGATATTCAGGGGTGTTCAACCAGACATCAACGCCAGTTACCAGCCTGCGTCCAAGTGCGAGATCATAACCTTCAAGCAACAGGATGTGACCGATGAACTCGGGTTTCAGTGAGAACTCGTGAATGGTCTTGATGAGTTGCTGTCCAGGCATGTCACTTGGATGCGCCTTGCCGGCAAATATGAGCAGCACCGGGCGCTCCGGGTCCGTGAGGATGCGGCTGAGTCGTTCCGGGTCAGAGAACAGCAGGGTGGCGCGTTTGTAGGTGGCAAAACGACGTGCAAAGCCAACAGTGAGCACATCAGATCCGGGTGACAGCAGTCGGGTTATGCGCTCCATCAGCACTTCGCTGCAACCATTGCGTCGATGCTGATGTAATGCCCGCTGCAGTACATTTTCGAACATTTCTGTTTTTAGTGACTGGCGCAGGCTCCAGTAGCTGTGTGGAGGCAGTTCGTCGATGCGTTCCCAGTAGTCTTTATTGAGCAGCTCATCACGCCACTCACGACCAAAGCGCATGTCATACAGGTTGGACCATTCACGCGCCAGAAAAGTCTGCAGGTGTACGCCATTGGTGACGTAACTGATCGGGTTTTCCCGGTGTGGTACTTCCGGCCAGATGTAGTGTTCCATTTCAGAGGCAACCGAGCCGTGGATACGGCTGACACCGTTATGAAAGCGTGAGCCGCGCAAGGCCAGCGCAGTCTGGTTGAAAGAACCCGGGTTGCCGGGCGTTGCACCGAGTTGCAGGAACTGCTGCATGTCAATGCCAAGATCCTTGATGTACTTGCGAAAATAACCGGTGATCAGGTCATGCTCGAAGATGTCATGGCCGGCAGCTACCGGTGTATGTGTGGTAAACACTGTCCCGGCGGCGATGACCTCCAGTGCGCAGGCAAAGTCATAACCTTTCAGTGTGCCTTCCCGACAACGCTCCAGAATCTGAAAGGCAGAGTGTCCTTCATTGATGTGCCACACCGTTGGCTTGATTCCCAGTGCGCGCAGTGCACGTACACCACCGATGCCGAGCACGATTTCCTGCTGTATGCGGGTGTTCTTGTCACCGCCGTAGAGCTGGTGGGTAATGATGCGGTCATGTTCCTGGTTCTCCTCCAGATCACTGTCCAGCAGATACAGGCTTATGTGTCCGGCCTGTGCGCGCCACACATGTAAATATACCTTGCGATCGGGGAAATCGATCTCGATTTTCAGGTGCTTGCCATGTTCGTCAACGGCCTGGGTGACGGGCAGGTCATGAAAGTCCGAAGGTGAGTAATGCGATATCTGGGTGCCGTGCTCATCAATCGTCTGGTTGAAATAGCCCTGACGGTAGAGAATGCCAACGGCAACAAAGGGGGCGCACAGGTCGCTGGCTGCCTTGCAGTGATCGCCGGCAAGAATACCCAGGCCACCTGAATAAATGGGCAAGCTTTCATGGAAACCGAATTCTGCACAGAAGTAGGCAATCAGGTCTTCGTCGGTACTGACATATTTACTTATGCCGGGGTGTATGGTCTGTTCATGGTAGGTATCAAAGGCGGACAGCACCCGTTGATAGTCTTCCATGAAAACCCGGTCAATGACTGCGGCTTCCAGCCTCTGCTGGGATATGCGACGCAGAAATGTCTTTGGGTTGTGGCCGGAACTGCCCCAGAGGTCCTGGTCAAGCCGCGTGAACAGACGCCGGACCTGCCGGTCCCAGCTGTAGAACAGGTCGTTGGCGAGATCTTCCAGTCGTTTCAGTGCCTTGGGTATGCGGGGCTGAACTTCCAGTGTGTAGCGTGTACCTGACATCTATGGGTCCTGTGTGGCGTCTGTTTTGTAAAATGGTGCCGAGGGCGAGAGTCGAACTCGCACGGTATTACTACCGGTGGATTTTGAGTCCACTGCGTCTACCAGTTCCGCCACCCCGGCTGAGGGAAAATTAGCTCCCTGTTTCCCGAGAGTATCGTGGCTATCCCGGGAGGCTGCTTAGTATAAGGGTTCCAGACGCACGGGCAAGCACCAGTGCAGATAACGGCTGTGCTACCATCCCGCGCCATGTTGCGCACGGACTTCAAGTACGACCTCCCCGAGGCACAAATTGCAATACATCCCTGCGAGGTGCGCAGCGCCAGTCGCCTGTTGCGTGTTAACCCGGATACTGACGCGCTGCTAGACGAACAGTTTGTGGATTTCCCTGCCTTGCTGGAGGCAGGCGACCTGCTGGTATTTAATGATACGCGCGTCATTCCGGCGCGCTTGTGGGGTAACAAGACCACCGGCGGCAAGGTGGAACTACTGGTTGAGCGTATCACCGGTCGGCAGCAGGTGCTGGCACATGTGCGCGCAAGCAAGTCTCCGCGTCCGGGTAGCTGGTTACGGCTTGATCCAGATATATCTGTGCAGGTTATTGAACGTGTTGATGATTTGTTCCGTCTGGAATTCACAGGCAGCGACACTGTGCCAGATATTCTGGAGATGCATGGTCATATGCCATTGCCGCCCTATATCAAACGCGAGGATGAGATGCAGGACCGGTCGCGCTACCAGACCATCTATGCACAGACGCCG
>JAQBDO010000356.1:0-3096 GCA_032124375.1 Gammaproteobacteria bacterium | reverse complement strand
TGACCGTCGTTGTTGAACAGACGCAACCCGGGCCGGCGTATCACTTGACACTGCCGCTGGCCGTGCACATGAACGGCATCGAGCAGGCCTACCAGACCCGGGTCAATATCACGGACAAGCAGCAGACGCTCTCCCTGATGCTGGCGGCGCGGCCGGTACAGCTCGACATCGACCCGGAGTTCGATGTCTTTCGCCGCCTGCACCGCAACGAGATCCCCCCTGCCGTCAGCCAGGCCATGGGCGCCGAACAGGTACTGGTGGTACTGGCGGACAACACACCAACTGAGCTGAAACAGGCCTACCGCGCGCTGGCCCTGCAGTGGCAACAGGAAAAACCCGGGCATGTCGAAATCGTTATTGACAGCGAAGTGCAGACCCTGCCTGATGACCGGACCGTGTGGCTGTTTGGCTGGCGCAACCGCTTTCGGCCGCAATTAAACGCCGCACTGCAGGCCTATGACTTTGCAGCCAGCGGCGACAAGGTGCGCATTGCCGGCACCACGCTGACACCGCAAACACATTCGCTGGCGGTGCTGGGCCGACGGCCGCAGAGCCCCGACCAGGCACTGGGCTGGCTTGCAGCCGATAGCGCGGCCGCCCTGCCCGGCCTGGGACGCAAGCTGCCGCACTACGGAAGCTACAGTTATCTCGGCTTTACCGGCACGGCACCGGACAACGTGCTCAAGGGACAATGGCCGGTAGTGAATTCGCCGCTGTCGGTGCGCGTGCTACAGGCCGACGGCGCAGCCGGCAGCTTCAGCCCGGCCTCACTGGCGCCGCGCCAGGCGCTGGTATCCCCGGCCGAGTTGTTTTCCGTTGCACGCATGCGCGAGGACGTAGCCTTTCTTGCCGATGAAGAGCTGGCCGGGCGTGGTCTGGGAACAGCGCAGCTGGATCGTGCGGCAGACTATATTGCACAACAGTTCAGGGCGGCCGGGCTGCAACCCGGCGGTGACAAGGACAGCTATTTCCAGACCTGGCAGCAACAGGTCGAGGCACTGGATACACCCATGACAATGAAAAATGTCGTTGCGGTATTGCCGGGCAGCGATCCTCGCTACGCGGGTCAAAGTCTGGTGATCGGTGCGCACTACGATCACCTGGGACGCGCTGAACACAACGGCCGCCGCGAGGACCGCGGCACCATCCACCCCGGTGCCGACGACAACGCCAGCGGTGTTGCCGTGATGCTGGAGCTGGCACGCAGTCTCAAGGACAGGCCCCTGCCACGCACGCTGGTGTTTATCGCCTTCACGGGCGAGGAAACCGGCCTGTTGGGTTCACAGCATTACGTCCGTCATACCGGCAGCTACCCGACTGATAACATCATCGCCATGCTCAACCTCGATACGGTCGGGCGGCTGGGAGAGCAGCCATTGATCCTGTTTGGTAGCGGCTCCGCGGATGAATGGGTCCACATTTTCCGTGGCGCCGGCTACGTCACCGGCATAGCAGTGAACACCGTGGCGGACGATTTCGGTTCCAGCGACCAGAGCGCCTTTATCGAGGCCGGCATTCCCGCGGTGCAATTTTTCAGTGGCAGCCATGAAGATTACCACCGGCCGGGGGATACCCCGGAAAAGCTCGACTATGACGGGCTAACCCGGGTCGCCAGGGTACTGAACGAAACGATCCGCTACCTGGGCGATCGCCCCGAGCCATTGCACTCGACGCTCGGTGGCGTTCAGGGCAGCGTGCCGGCAGCCCCATCATCATCGCGGCGCATCAGTTTCGGGACAGTCCCGGATTTCACCTATGCAGGTACAGGCGTGCGGCTCGATGACGTCCGCACCGGCACACCCGCAGACCGTGCCGGGCTACGCAAGGGCGATATCATCATCGTCGTGAACGCCACCCCGGTCGACGACCTGCGCGCTTATTCGGAGGCGCTGAAGCAACTCGCTCCCGGCGATGACATAGACGTGCACTTCCTGCGCGACGGTGTTGAACAGACACTGCACACGCAGGTGACCGAACGCTGACCCTGCAACCCCATACGGATACAACCATGAACAACAAATACCTGAAACACTTTTCCGCCCTGTTCCTGCTGGTTACCCTGGGTAGCGCTTGCGCCGGGGACAACAACGGGTCCGGTGTTAATGTCGAGCCATTGGCCGGCGAAAAACACTTCAAAAACCTGCGCCAGCTGACCTTTGGCGGCCAGAACGCCGAGGCCTATTTCTCTCACGACGGCACGCAGCTGATCTTCCAGTCGACGCGCAACGAGCTGGAGTGCGACGCCATATTCCGCATGCGCAGCGACGGCAGTCACGTCCGCCAGCTATCGTCAGGTCAGGGTGCCACCACCTGCGCCTTCATTGCGCCCGACGACCGTTCCATCATCTATGCCTCGACGCACCTGCAACAGCAGCAGTGTCCGCCGAAGCCGGACTACTCGCAGGGCTACGTATGGCCACTGTATCCGGAATACGACATCTTCAGGGCCGGATCCGAGGGTGAAAATCCGCAGCGCCTGACCAACAGCGACAACTACGATGCCGAAGCGGTGTACTCGCCAAAGGGTGACCGTATCGTGTTCACCTCGCTGCGCAGCGGCGACCTTGAACTCTACCTGATGAACCCGGACGGCAGCGGCGTGGAACAACTCACCGATCAGCCGGGCTATGACGGCGGCGCGTTTTTCTCACTGGACGGGGAATGGATCGTGTGGCGGGCCTCGCGTCCGACGGGCAAGGCGCTGCAGGATTACCGGTCACTGCTGGACGACGGGCTTATCCGGCCTGGCAAACTGGAACTTTACATCATGCACCTGAAAGACCGTAAGCCGGTGCAACTGACCGACAACGGCGCCGCCAACTTCGGACCCTACTGGCATCCCGACGGCAGGCACATCATATTTGCATCCAACATGGATGACCCCGAAGGCCGTAACTTCGATCTTTACATGCTCGACATCGACAGCCGCAACATCGAGCGTATCTCTTACTACGAGGGCTTCGACGGCTTCCCCATGTTCTCCCACGACGGCCGCCAGCTGGTGTTTGCCTCAAACCGCCTCGGCAAGGTCCGGGGAGAAACCAATATTTTTATCGCCGATTTCGTGCGCTAAAGACGCGGGCAGAACACAATTGT
>JAQBDO010000355.1:0-2589 GCA_032124375.1 Gammaproteobacteria bacterium | reverse complement strand
CTTACTGAGCGTGTACCTTATCTACAGCAAAATCCTTGCCCACCCCGTGACAAGTTGAGCACGACTCGCCAAACACGGTAGTGTTGGCATACGCATGGTTGGCTGCGCTGTCACCGTCATGACAGCTCAGGCAAGCCGCGGCCATGGGTTGCGTAGGCGTCCACAAGTCATAGTTCGTCGTGGTCGCGAGCACACCCGCAGGAGGAGGCAGCTGGTAGGAGTCGTCGACATGGCAGCCCTTGCAATTGCGCCGATCGCCCGGGTATTCAATATGCTGGGCTTCTTCCCACAAAATGCTCCTGTAACCGTATACCAGGTAGCCATTTTCAAGTTCAGCACCCGTGTGGATCTTGTGGATCATGTACTTGAAGTGGATTGACTGGGTGGGGAGTGCTGCTGCCGGTCTCACGGGCGCGTCTGTTGCGGCGGGCTGATGGCATGTGACGCAGTAATCGGTCTGGTTCCGATTACCGCCGTGCAGACTCAGGTTGTTGTGACAGCTCTCGCAATTGTAATCATCGACCACCGTGCGGCGTGGAACGGCCGCTGCATCAGTTACTGCAAAGGCAAAGGCGGAGTCTTGTGCGAAGTCACTTACAGACTCTGGTGCGTCACCCCCCATATCGATCATGACTGTATTGCGGCCTTCGACACCGACGGTGTAGGAACCTTTCGCAGTCTTTGGAAGTGCGGCTTTGAACGTATAAGTCCAGGCATCGCCTGCTTGGACCGCAGATGATCCTACCGTCTCCTGGACGTAGAAGCTGAAGTCTGTATTCGGTCCGGAAATTGAGAAAAGCAAGCGATTCAGCGAGCCTGGGTCAAGCGCACTATCCCTGCTGCCCACAGTGAATTTCACCGTTGGTTTGGCGCCAGGGAAGGTGTTGGTGACCGCGAGAATATTTACCTGTAATCCCGGGAGCTGTGATGACTTGTAGAGCTGGGTGTGCGCACCGCTGACAGACCGGCCAAATTCACTGCCCGTAGGCCGGTGGCAATTGCCACATTTGCTGTCATCGGCTTGTGCGCCGCCTGGATGCCCCTCTCCCGTCACGAAGTCCACGTCACTGTGGCAGGAAGTGCAGACCAGGGCGGACGGGTGATCCATCCAGTTGGTGTGCTGGGCTCCGGCCACACCCCGGAATGTTCCGGGCGCATTGCCCACGCATCCCAGTACCGTGGTGTTGACGTCAAGCTGCTGAACGGTCTCGCCGGTTGCGCTGTCGATCAGGAAGAACGGGGTTCCATTGCTGACCCATTTGCCGGTCTCCTGTGATCCCGTGCCACCAACGGTTCCAACTACCGGTCCGTCGGCCGCGCCCACGCGGATTTGCGATGTGCCGATACCACCCCACATCAACTCAGTAGACCCGTAGCCTGAGCTATCACAAACCGGCACCGGATTGGGGTTGGCAACCAACGGAAAGTTCTCTGTGGGGATGCCGCCGGTATGGCAGGTTGTGCATTCACTTACTTCTGTCGGAAAAGCTTCCAGATTATCGTGCACGCGGTGGATGAGAACGTTGAAGCTGTAACTCAACCCTTCTTCTTCATCAAACAATTCCGGGTTATGACATTGGCTGCAGATGCCTACTTCCTGGTAGCGCCCGCCGTGCATGGCTAGAGGATCATGGCAGCGGTTGCAGGTTGCCGTGGTTACGACATCACGCGGCTGAGGCTCGAAAGCGCCGGATGGAACGAAATTGTGCACGACATTATCCACATAGCGATTCAGATCGTATTCCTCCAAGTCGCGGCGGCCTATCAGGCCGAGGGTATGCGTGGCATCCGGGTCGTAGGTGTCGGGAAGTATGGTGCTGAACTTGTAGGTGTATACGCCATCGCCCATTGCGGTGGTGACGCCACCCGTATCGCGGGTGCCGATGGTCAATCTGACCTTCTGTTCTTCTCCTTGCGGGATATAGGTCAGCGTGAAGCGCATGTCCACCGGGCCGGGAGTGTATATGCCGTTGATATCCAGCGGTAAACCACCGGGATCTTTCATCGAATAAGTGACCAAGGGCTGGAGGTCGGCTGGAATCTCAATGCTAATGACCTCCAGGTTCAATCCGGGCCGGATGAAATAGACCTCATCAGCTGTCAAATAGAATTCCTTGTCGTTGGCATTGTAGTAATTGCCACCGGATGAGGCTGCACTGACTGCCAGGACTGAACTGGAAATCATCAGCAGCGTCAAGCTGATTACAAACTGCCACAAGGCCGTGTTTTTTGTGATTCTTGGTTTCATTCCGAACTCCTCCCTACACTAAGAAAACTCTGTAACTGAAAGAACATGGTTTTTCTGCGAGTTAATAATGGCGGAACCACGAATTCATGTCTTGACTCAGATCAATATCTACTCGTTCTGGCAGTGTTCTGGCAGCCGGGTCGATTGACCTGGAATTCAACCGCTGCACCGAACCGGCTTGTTCAGACCAGACCGGCTAAGGGAAGTGAGCAGGGGCGGGGGTTTCGCCAGGAAATGCCACCGGTTCAACGAAAAGCAAAGCATCATTGATCCAGATCAATAGAAATGGAAAGTGTTGGTCAATTGTGGTTTTTATTGACTTCAACTGCTAACCTCAGAGC
>JAQBDO010000354.1:0-3151 GCA_032124375.1 Gammaproteobacteria bacterium | reverse complement strand
TGAAACAACCAGGCCAGGGTGCCGAAGTTTTTGTGTTCAATCGTCACTTCAATAGCCTTCGGCAACGCCGGCAAACCATCGGCAGCATCGAAATCAATACTCGCGGCCGTATCCGGCCACTGCTGCTTCCAGACATTATTGCCATCCAGATAACGCAGGCCCATGCGTTCAATATCTTCAGACAGCGGCAACTTCAAGGGTTCACTGTCCTGTGCACGGTCCAGCACCGACCAGGTATAGCGCACCAGTTGCTGCTCTTCATAGGCATAACCGACGCGCTGCAGGGTACTGCGCTGACGGCCGGCCGGGTTGCGCCAGCCACCGCGGGTCAAACGCAGGGTATCGCCACCAATCAGTGGTGGCTGTTCATCACCAAACTCATCACGCACCGGGCGCGGTACAATCTGCTCAATATCCCGCTGCATAATCAGGTACATCTTCTGCAGTTCACCGAGCCGATCCGCTGCCTGTTCCGTGTGCGCCTGCTGTTCAAGCACTGCCCATAGACCACTGTAGGACATGGCGGCCAGCAACCCAAAGATGGCCAGTGCCACCAGCAATTCCAGCAGGGTAAAACCACGGCAGGCAGACGGGTCAGTGCGCATTATTCGCCCGGCTGCCGCAGGAAACCGCTCAACACGGAGACCGGGTTTTCGTCATCATCAGAATCCACGGGATACACTTCGACATCCAGCCGTCGGAGCTCGGCCTCTTCCGTCTGGGAGATACGTGTCATCCAGCGCCATTCCTGGTTACCCATTTCCTCGCTGCCCTTGCGTTCCCCGACCGACAACCATTCCCCCTCAACCTGGAAACGCACCAGCACATTACGCGCCACCCACATGGCCATGGTGCGATCGCGCAGATAGGACTGGTTGCCGGTGTAGTCACTGGTTGCCTTGATCACCGCACCCAGGGACAGCGCCAGCACGGCGAGTGCGATCAATACTTCCAGCAAGGTGAAACCCCGCAGGTAACGGGACGTCACAGGGTTTCCTCAACTTCCCAGCTGACCTTGCCTAACAGGGTGACATCGAGGTGATAACGATAGCTGCTTTGCAATGACAGCAGGGTGGCCGTGAACGCTGTCATTTCGCCGCTGGAAAGAATAAACACCTGCGGTTTAAGCGGCTCGCCGGCGTCTTTCCCGGCATCTTTCCCGGCATCTTTCTGTTGCTCTCCGGCGACAACATTCAGCACCGGCGGCTCACCCTCAACTTCAAGGCGCAATTCGATATCTGCCGGCAAGCTGTATGCCTTTAGTAACGGGTCATCTCCCGGCGGCCCCCAGTTGTTATCCCGCAGTACCAGGAATTCATAGCCGTCATCGGTGAAGTTAACCGCCAGCTCTTCACCCCGCAGCACCGCTTCATCACCGGCAAGCTCCAGCAACATCGCCAGACGACGGGTTTCCTGTTCCATCAGATCACTGATATCCGTGCCGCGCAGCGACAACACGGCGAAACTGAAAATGATCCCGATCAACACCAGCACCACCATCAATTCCAGCAGGGTAAAGCCGGCTGATCGCCTGCGCATGGAAACAGGCCCCGGTGTTATTGCAATCCCCAGTTGCCGATATCGTCATCACTGGGTTGTTGATCAGGACCCATCGAGAAAATATCAATGCTGCCATGCTCACCCGGGCTTAGAAACAGGTAGTCCTGGTTCCAGGGATCCTTCGGCAAACGATCGATGTAACCACCGTCCTTCCAGTTGGGGGGTTCCGGTGAGGTAGGTTTTTCCAGCAAGGCTTCCAGCCCCTGATCCGTCGTCGGGTAAACAAAATTATCCAGCTTGTAGAGATTCAGAGCCGCTTCCAGCGCCCTGATATCCTGTTTTGCCTTGACTTTTCGGGCCTGATCCGGACGATCCATGACCTTGGGCACCAGGATGGCCGCCAGGATACCCAGAATAACTACCACCACCATGACTTCGATCAGGGTAAAACCGTGTTGCTTGTTGTGTCTCGTTTTCATTACTTGATGCCTTGCATGTTTAAAAGGCCCCGCCAGTAGCGGGGGAAGAATAGCAGCCATTCTAAAGGTTTTGAGACCGGGGAAACAGGCGCAGGTTCACGCCAGCCAATCAAACAGGGGGCAGACACGAATGGCACTGTCCTTAAGCCAAAAACACGTCATTCCGGCGCAGGCCGGGACCCAGGGGTAGGCTGGAGGCACAGCACTGCCTCAATCTGATAAAGACAGATATGGTTGCCACGGAAGCACACGGAAGAACAAATAATTTACAATGCTTTTTTCCGTGTCATTCCGTGTGCTTCCGTGGCTATTAAACAAATGTGGCACTCAGCTTAATATAGTTCTACATACGTTGTTATCAGGTTGAAAGGGCACTAGTTCATTGCCAGCTGATCACGTACCTTCAGGGCATACAGGTGGCGTTCGGCATCCACCAGGTGCTGTCCCCAGTGCAGGCGGTAACTGGTCTGCCATACCTGTGCAGCACGTTGCGGCCAGGCGCCATCCAGCAACTCAAGGCCATGTTGCAGGTCAAAGTAGATGTCGGTCAGATCATCAGCCAGACTGCCGGACATGTGTAGCTCTTCCGGTGCTGCATCGAATTCCAGCCAATAACTGTCGCGCTCGCCGAGCCGCTTGCGCAAGCGACTGTAGAGCGCAAAGCGGTCGTCAAGATCAACACCCGGGACTTCCGTTTCACCGGCATTGAATGCATTCAGCGAGGTCACGGCTGAATGCAATCGTGGCATCAAGACAAACAACGACCCCAGCCAGCGCTCCGCAGACTGATCAACGGGGTTTTCGATCAACTGACAGTATCCTTCTGCCACATCGACCATTTCTGACAATGTTTCTGTAAGTGTCGTCATGCTGGTACCTTGAATACCTCCTGCGTCAGGGAAACACCCTTAAAATCGAATAACTATTCACCACATTCTATTTACTGACAAGTACGCTGCGCCTCATCCACCAGACGGGTTAACCAACACCCCCTGACCTCTGCGCACCCCGCAGCAAACCGGGACTGTGATTTACAGTGTAGTCAAAAATACAGGGTTTGCGATTCAGACTTCCACCATTTCAAAATCTTCCTTCGCCGCGCCACATTCCGGGCACACCCAGTTATCCGGGATATCGGCCCAGCGGGTTCCGGGGGCAAAGCCCTCTTCCGG
>JAQBDO010000353.1:0-3648 GCA_032124375.1 Gammaproteobacteria bacterium | reverse complement strand
GGCATGCCGGATGCCGTCATAGCGGCCATGCCGTTGCTTGAGGACTGGGACATACCGAGTCGACTCGCCAGTCTGCAGCATTACCCGGGGTGCTATGAGGGCTACATTTCCGAACTGGCACGACACTGGCTGGATACATTATCTGCAACGCAGCGGTCAGAAGTCAGTATTTTTGCCTGCGGGCCACATCCAATGCTGGCTGCCACCGCCGCACTGGCACGCGAATATGAGCTGCCTTGCCAGGTGTCCCTGGAAGAATTTATGGCATGTGCCGTTGGCGGTTGCGCAGGATGCACTGTAGAGATAAACACGCCGGCAGGGCCGGCAATGAAACGTGTGTGCGTCGATGGACCCGTGTTTGATGCGCGGACCGTAAACTGGGATTAAGCTTCACCAGCTGCCAGCTGAGGGAACCCGCACCATCACAAACCGACAGCCCCGCTTTTACTACATCGCAGGAACCACCTGACTGCTACTCCAGTTCTTGCAGGAACACATCCTCCATGGCCGCAGCAAACTGATTGATATCACTCTTGTCCAGCTTGATCATCAAACGTACTTCATTTGCAGAATCAGCATAATGGAGCGCATCTTCCTGGGTAATTTCCCCCTCCTTAAACAATGCAAACAAGGCCTGATCAAAAGTAATCATGCCCTGCTGGGTGGACTGTTTCATGAGCTCTTTCAGCTTGTGTATTTCACCCTTGCGAATCACGTCGTGCACCAGCGGGGTACCCAGCAGGATCTCAACACACACCCGCCTCCCTTTACCATCGGCGCGTGGAATCAGCTGCTGCGCAAGAAAGGCCTTCAGATTCATGGACAAATCCATAAACAACTGCGGTTTACGTTCATCCGGGAAGAAGTTGATAATACGATCCATCGCCTGATTGGCATTATTGGCGTGCAAGGTGGCCAGACACAGGTGACCGGTCTCGGCAAAGGCAATCGCGTGGTCCATGGTTTGGCGATCACGAATCTCGCCGATCAGGATAACGTCGGGGGCCTGACGCAGGGTATTTTTCAGCGCCGTCTCATAAGACTCGGTATCAATACCCACTTCCCGCTGGGTAACGATGCAGTTCCTGTGCGGATGCACATATTCAATCGGATCTTCTATCGTAATAATGTGACCGGTACCGTTCGCGTTACGAAAATCGATCATGGAAGCCAGCGAAGTTGATTTACCCGTACCGGTGGCGCCGATAAATATAATCAGGCCACGTTTTGTCATGGCAAGATTCTTCAAAATAGGTGGCAGGTTCAATTCTTCGATAGACGGAATATAGTTTTCAATACGACGCAGCACAGCACCGGCCTGATCGCGTTGAATAAAGGCACTCGCACGAAAACGCCCAACACCCTCTTCATTAACCGCGAAATTACATTCGCGCGTTGCCTCAAATTCATCACGCTGTGCGGGCGTCATCATGCCGGTAACGATTTCCATGGCAGTTTCCGCGGTCAGTGCCTCGCTGGAAACCGGAGTCGTCTTGCCATCCACTTTCATGGTTGGCGGCACGCCAGCAGTCAGGAAAAGGTCAGATGCACCCTTGTCATGCATCATTTTCAACAGTGAAGATAATTCCATAGCCGTTCTCCGAATTCAGCCCGTTACCTGAAAGTGTCCTTGTTGACAGCTTTCACGCGCGCATCCTGCTTGGTGATGAGACCCTTCGACATAATATCCTGAAGATATTGATCCAGGGTTATCATGCCGACCGCGTTACCTGTCTGGATTGAGGAATACATCTGCGCAACCTTGTCCTCACGAATCAGGTTACGAATCGCCGGCGTACCAATCATGATCTCCCATGCAGCAATACGTCCGCCACCCACCTTCTTCAGCAGTGTCTGCGCAATGACAGCACGCAGCGATTCGGACAACATGGAACGCACCATGGTCTTTTCCGCTGCAGGAAACACATCAATCACACGGTCTATGGTCTTGGCCGCTGAAGTAGTATGCAAGGTACCGAACACCAGATGTCCGGTTTCCGCCGCTGTCAATGCCAGCCTGATGGTCTCAAGATCCCGCATTTCGCCGACCAGGATGATATCCGGATCTTCACGCAACGCTGAACGCAATGCCTCGTTAAACCCGAGCGTATCCTTATGCACTTCCCGCTGGTTAATAAGACATTTTTTTGTTTCATGCACAAATTCGATCGGGTCTTCAATGGTCAGAATATGGGCATAGGCCTTGGCATTAATATAGTCAACCATCGCCGCCAGGGTAGTCGACTTACCGGAACCGGTCGGCCCGGTCACCAGCACCAGACCACGCGGAGTATCTGCAATTTCTTTAAAAATCGCCGGTGTCCCCAAATCATCAAGCCCTAGAATCTCGGAGGGAATCGTCCGGAATACAGCACCTGCACCACGATTCTGATTAAATGCATTAACACGAAAACGGGCAAGATCAGGTATCTCGAATGAAAAGTCAGTCTCAAGAAATTCCTCATAATCCTTGCGCTGCTTGTCATTCATAATATCGTAGACAAGACCGTGCACGGTTTTATGATCCAGCGCGGGCACATTCACCTTGCGCATATCACCGTCAACGCGAATCATCGGTGGCAGACCTGCCGAAAGATGTAAATCCGATGCGCCATTCTTGACACTGAAGGTAAGTAATTCAGCTATATCCATTCCAGCTCCCTTGCATTATTAGTGCTCGTCACAAAATATCGACTGTGACCCCGGATACTTGAAAAACGTTTTGATATCGGTTACTTGAGGTGACAAATAGCGGATCTATCGTATGGCACCCCGCCTTCCCCCAAGGACTGACCCAACACGTCAGCAGGAGTATGCCGAATTATCCTGATATATCAAGCACAGCTTGATGTAATATCGTCAAAAATCAGTCGTACAAACAACAACTTCCCACCATGACTAAATCACTGCAAAGACAAACACCGGGGCACCGCCAGCTTCCACCAGGCAGCTTGTCGCACACTGGTTTTATCCTGTATCGTCGCACGCATGAATAACACAACACTTACCTTCATTGGCGGCGGCAACATGGCAGGCAGCCTGATTGGCGGCCTGATTACCGATGGCTGGGACCCGGCCCGTATCCGGGTTGCCGACACCAGTACGCAACGGCTCGAGCAACTCGAGCAGCAATTCTCAATCAAGACGACTACCAGCAACACCGATGCCATAGATCAAGCCGATATTATGGTGCTCGCAGTCAAGCCGCAGGTGATCAAGTCCGTCGCACAGGAACTTGCTGATATCGTTGCGCAGCAGCAGCCGCTGGTTATATCGATCGCTGCCGGCATCCCGGCATCGGCACTCGGTAACTGGCTGGGAAAATCCACCGCCATCGTGCGGGCCATGCCCAATACGCCGTCCATGGTACAGAGCGGCGCGACCGCACTGTATGCCAATGCCAACGTTAACGAAGATCAACGCAGCGTTGCTGAATCCATACTGCGTGCCGTGGGCGTCGTCATCTGGGTCGACGATGAAGCACAAATGGATGCAGTAACCGCACTCTCCGGCAGTGGCCCTGCTTACTTCTTTCTATTTATGGAAGCGTTACAGATGGCTGGACAGGAACTCGGACTGCCAAAAGATACCGCGCGGCTACTGGCGCTACAGACTGCCTTCGGCGCAGCAAAAATGGCCCTCGAGAGC
>JAQBDO010000352.1:0-8715 GCA_032124375.1 Gammaproteobacteria bacterium | reverse complement strand
TGCAGCAAGCCGTTCCCGTTTTTCATCTTCTCACTCATGGTTTTGTGCCCGTTTCCTGTTCTACGGTACTGTTTCCGCGTTGTTCGACAACGCGAGCCGATTTAATTCACCAGCCAGATAATACGATGTGAACGCCCGATTCTTCTATATCTAGTTACCGTTCAGTCAGTGTTCCTGAATGACGGGACGGGTCGACTCCAGAAGTACAGTGACGGCTAATATAATCAATGGTGAGCGAGCACTATTGGCCACAAACGGACCTTTAGCTCAATGCAAAACGGCGACCCCGAGGTCGCCGTGAACATAGCAGTTGATACTTTATCTTTTTCGTCTTCGCGCAGCTACCAGTCCTGCCATGCCTAATCCTATTAAAGCTAGTGCGCCGGGTTCAGGAACAGCATTGGCATTCCTTGCCTGAAAGTTGTCGCAGGCGTGAAAGTTTGCATTCGGGTTGCACTCGGTTGGTTTACCCGCCAGCAGGGAGGTTGATACCAGTAACAGTAGTGCAGCCATAATTGTTTTCATAGTCACTTCCCATCCTTGCTGGTTGGCAAGCAAGTGTTTCACTTGCAGAAATTGAGGTGTGTTGTTTCAGCACCATATTCAAGAAAAAAATGTATTACGCTTTTGTTTTACCTGCAGGGAGGTATGATTTCCATTGTACCGAGGTACAGGGGGACAAATGGAATTGCGGGAATGCAACTGGTTCCAGCGCACAAGGTCTCGGTTCGGCCGAGGCTGTGTAAAAACAAAAAGTGATTTTTTTAAAGAGGGATACCGGTGCGACTATGGAAGCAATAATGCCAGGTTGCTCCACATGCAGCAGGCTCTAAATGGCAAGCATTGTTTAAGGGGTAATTTTTTATCTAATTTTGAAAATAGCCTGTTTTCAAACAGCCACGGCGCACGCCAAAAGGAGACCTTTAGCCGCAAACAAAAACGGCGACCCGCAGGCCGCCCATATCAAGTGTGCTTCTGAGTCTGAGCTATGGATCGCTGGCGTTTCTCGCAATTTTCCCAATCACCCATTGAGCACTGTAATTCGCGACAATCGAATTCACATAATTGAATATCTTCGGGTGCATCCTGAATCACCTTATTTTTGAGCCGCTGCCACAACCCGTAAAGGTTGCTGGTCCCCTTTCCATAAGACTTAGGCATAATTCACCCCGTGTTTTTATGAATGCATAAACCTCCGGTGTCTATATTTAAACAACGTTCTTCCCTGGATACACAAAATTGCAACATTCATGCCACGCCATTAAAAACCGTTAGGCAACCGATGATTGGTAACGATGTTATTAATTAACTGTGCTTGCAAGTGGGTGGCTTGTAAAAATCACTGACACGAAAGCCAGCCTTTTTCTACAGATACCCACCCTGGGTTAATCATGACTGTCCCTGCACCCGAGGCAAAGCCTGTAGCTGTCGGCCACTGGAGAGATGCCGGGAGAAAGTGTAATCAAAAGGTCTGTTTGCGACCAAAACACGTTATTCCCGTGGGTGTAGTGGATGTCCTGTTTTTGGTAAGCGGGCGTTAAATGACATCTATTAACCCGCAGTAACTCGATCAGGAACGCGACGGAGAAGCCGGTCATTGCTGGTCATGTTCACACGGGTCTGTGCGCCAGCGCCACGAGATGTGGCGGGGTGATGGCTATTCAGTGACCGTGAACTTTACGAAAATTCCACCTGTGCCCCGGCTCGTTTTCTGTGTAGCTATTGCTTTCTCCAATAAGTTCCAGGCTTGCCGCATTGAAATAATAATTATATTTCTGGCTAAATCGGAAAGTTTCCCATATAGTCAGTCTCGCTACAGCGTTTGTTATTGGTGGTTTTGGTTGTTACCTCAGTGTTACCCCTGAATACCTCGTTCCATTACCTGTATGCAACATTCTAAATTTGTTTAATTTTTTAAGGTAAAAGTGATATGGCTACAGGTACAGTAAAGTGGTTTAACGAGTCCAAAGGTTTTGGTTTTATTGCCCCGTCTGACGGTGGTGAGGATGTATTCGTGCATTTCAACGCGATTCAGGGCTCGGGGTTCAAAACCCTGAGTGAAGGTCAGTCGGTCACGTTCGAGGTAGAAAAAGGCCCCAAGGGTCTCCAGGCTGCCAACGTTACCTCATAAGAAGACCTCATCGGATAACCCACCGATACCAAGAACCCCGCCCCGGCGGGGTTCTTTTTTGGGGCTAATATAGTTCAGTTTGCAGTTTCGCCTTGCGCGCTCAATATCAATGATCGCCCTGATCTATATCTACTCATCTTGTTCATGCCGCCTCATTCCACTCGGGAAGGACTCGGATGCCATTCAGTATGTTCAGTATGTTCAGTATGTTCAGTATGTTCAGTATGTTGAGAAGATTGGCATGTGAGACTTCATCTGCTGAACAGGTTCAAAACCTCAGGAAAATGACAAGTTCTCCACATGCGCTGATATGCTGATAGCCAATCAGCCCATCAAGAGAGACCAGGTTAGTTTCTGCACGAATATCATATTAATCCTGGTGCTGCCCGCCGCCTACCCGTTCCGGGGTAGAACCTGAGCCTGCGGCATTCTGACTGGCAGGTATCTCGCTCATCACCGTCGTTGTGCGGGCATACATGTGCATCGTTGCGTGTGTGCGATAGAACATATGAGTTCGACTCACCAAAAACGGGTAACAGGGTGCAGGAAACAAGCATTTTCCAGGTGGATTGTCTCGATACGAATCGGTTAGCAGATATCATCTGTCGCGTATTCGCACTAAATATGCACAAAAAGATGCATCGCGCACTTAATTGGTGCAAAGCGATTACGAGGGGTGGACATCATACCCCATAAGTTATTGATTAAATGGATTTAGGTAGTTGGCACCTATATTGCTAACTTAAGGAGGGTAACGTGGGGGACCGGCAATGCTTGCAGTTGACGGGGCCACGGCTCAAAAAGCTCAATGGGTGACTAGGGTTCCGATCCGCGCTGGCGGGTGTCTGGTCCGAGAGTTGCCGACCTCTTTAGCATGGGGTTACACGGCGGGATAAAAGCCCGGGAGGATGACAGATTGGATTCCCCGCGTCCGTATAACTGATCGTAACCGACAACGGGAGAAACCCATGCGCACCCAATCAAGCAGTTTTAATCGATTTATCAATCTATTTTCCATCGCATTGCTATGCATCGGGCTGCTACTGGGACCTGTACCTGCACAGGCCAAGGACAAGTTCCGCGTTGCCTGGAGCATCTATGTTGGCTGGATGCCCTGGGACTATGGCGAGCAGTCCGGCATTGTCAAAAAGTGGGCTGATAAATACGGAATTGAAATCGAGGTCGTCCAGATCAACGACTACATAGAATCCATTAACCAGTATACGGCCGGTGGTTTCGATGGCTGTGTTATGACCAATATGGATGCGTTGACTATACCCGCAGCCGGCGGTGTTGATTCTACCGCGCTCATTGTTGGTGACTTTTCCAATGGCAATGACGGTATTGTGCTGAAGGGCAAGGAGAAGCTTGCAGATATAAAGGGGCAGCAGGTCAATCTGGTGGAGCTGTCGGTATCCCATTACCTGCTGGCACGCGCGCTGGAAAGCATCGGTGCCAGCGAGCAGGACCTCACTGTTGTTAATACCTCGGATGCAGATATGGTGTCAGCCTATGCGTCCAGTGACGTCACGGCGGTGGTTACATGGAACCCGCTGCTCAGCGAAATTCTCGCTACGCCGAAAAGCTACAAGGTGTTCGACTCCAGCCAGATCCCGGGTGAAATCATCGACATGATGGTGGTGAATACCGAAACACTCACTGCCAATCCCAAGCTCGGCAAGGCGCTGACCGGTGCCTGGTATGAAATCATGTCCATCATGAGCGGCGATGACAAGGCCGGCATTGATGCCCGTACGCAGATGGCGGAGGCCTCCGGCACTGACCTTGCCGGCTATGAGGCTCAGCTGGCCTCCACACGCATGTTCTTTGCTGCCGCCGATGCGGTCGCATTTGTGCGTAGCGCCGAACTCATGGAAACCATGCGGAATGTCGCCGCTTTCTCCTTCAAGCACGGCCTGCTGGGTGATGGTGCGCCGGACGCGGGGTACATCGGCACGGCATATCCCGGTAACAAGGTTGTCGGTAGCAACAGCAACGTCAAGTTGCGTTTCGATGACACCTACATGGACATGGCTGCCAGCGGCAAGCTGAAGTAACAGGAACCCTGATGAAACGACTACTGAATCAGCGACCAGGGCGCGTGTCACGTGCGCTGCTGGGTATGCTGCCTTTTGTGCTGTTGCTGTTGACCTATCTGGTCGCCTCTGATGCACGCCTGGCAGAAAACCCGGATGACAAGTTGCTGCCGTCGTTTTCGTCTATCGGGGCGGCGATAGACCGCATGGCCTTCGAACCCAGCAAGCGCAGCGGCGATTATTTGCTCTGGACTGACACTGGTGCCAGCCTGAAACGGCTGGTACTGGGTGTCGGTATCAGCGCGGTGGTTGCGCTTGTCTTTGGTGTATTGCTCGGCATCATTCCGTATATAAATGCCGGTATGTCACCCTTTGTCTCCGCTATATCAATGATTCCTCCCATGGCGATCCTGCCGATGCTGTTCATCGTGTTCGGACTGGGGGAACTCTCCAAGGTGGTGCTGATCGTGATCGGCATTACGC
This sequence comes from Gammaproteobacteria bacterium, assembly GCA_032124375.1. Lineage (GTDB taxonomy): Bacteria > Pseudomonadota > Gammaproteobacteria > UBA9214 > UBA9214 > UBA9214. The sequence goes on along the minus strand of JAQBDO010000352.1, from coordinate 4,065 downwards.
CATTTATCATTCGGGATCTGCAACAGCGGGTTCACGAACTTCCTGCCGAACAAATCATCAAGGCGCAGACTCTGGGCGGTTCTACCTGGCAACTCATCATCCGCGTGGTGCTGCCGCAGGTGTTACCCAGATTAATCGATGCGGTACGTCTGTCACTGGGTGCGGCCTGGTTATTCCTGATAGCCGCCGAAGCGATTGCCGCAACCGATGGCCTTGGTTATCGAATCTTCCTGGTACGCCGTTATCTCGCCATGGATGTGATCCTGCCCTATGTGATATGGATCACGTTGCTTGCGTTCCTGACAGACCTGTCACTACGTAACATTTCCAGGCTGGCGTTCCCCTGGTTTCAGAAAAAAACAGCAGATAGCACATGAGCAAAATCGAGTTCATTAATGTATGGAAAGAATACGGCCCGGTGGTCGTGCTCGAAAATCTCACGCTTTCAGTCGACACCGGGGAATTTTGTACTGTTGTCGGCGCATCGGGTTGCGGCAAGACCACCTTTCTGCGCATGCTGCTGGGAGAGGAACGCCCCAGCCGCGGACGGATTGAGCTGGACGGGGAACCGCTACGCGACGAGCCAGGACCGGATCGGGGCGTTGTGTTTCAGCGTTATTCCGTTTTCCCGCACCTGACTGTCCTGAAAAACGTCATGCTGGGACTGGAGCTGCAGGCAGCACCCTTGTCCGGTCGCCTGTTCGGCGCGGCACGGCTCAGGGCACGCGAGCGCGCACGTGCAATGCTGGACTCGGTCGGCCTGACCCAGGCGCTGGAGCGCTATCCCAGTGAATTATCCGGCGGTATGCAACAACGCCTGGCACTTGCCCAGGCGCTGATCATGAAACCCCGCATTCTGCTGCTGGATGAGCCCTTCGGTGCGCTGGATCCAGGTATTCGGACCGACATGCACAAACTGGTGCTGCAACTCTGGCAACAGACCGGGCTGACGGTATTCATGATTACGCATGACTTGCATGAAGCATTTTACCTCGGCAGTCGCCTGCTTGTGTTTGACAAGCCGCGCATCGATCCGCAGGCATTACAGGCGTATGGCGCAACCATCACCTACGATCTGCCGCTGGCAAGCGCCGATCAGGGCACCATGGAAGATATTCGTCAGCACGTGGAAGAAGATGTACCGCGTGCGCTCGAAGCGGCTGCCAACTAGATCGGCATTGGATATACTGCGTATGCGCGTATTAACAAGTGCTGTTTTAATTGGCGCGGATATGGCGTGGTAAAACAGGCTACAACAGACAGCGTGTAGAATCAGCGGATATGACAGACCATAAACTCGATCCTGCCCGTATCGTATATCGTGAGACCTTGCCGGGGGCACGTTACTGGTCATTCATCATACGGCGCGGTTTTTGTCTGCGGCTGACAGATATCGAGGGGGGAGCCAACTGCTCCGCACTCTTTTACAATGCGCATGAAAAGCTGGAGCGCTACAACATGGCGGATACCCTCAAGGCGCAACACACCGCCTATCTGACCCGGGGGCATGTCTGCTATTCAGACATGGGACGTGTCATGATGTCGATCATCGAGGATAGCTGCGGCTGGCATGATACCATCAGTGGCGTAACCACTGCCGCTATGATCAAGGCGCGATATGGCGAACACTCGTATCAGGATTACCGTAATGACTTTTATCGTAACGGCCGTGATCTGTTCCTGATCGAACTGGGCAAGCGCGGTATGGACAAGCGTGATTTGGCGGCAAACATCAATTTCTTTTCAAAGACCAGTGCAGACGCTGATGGCAATATGCAATTTCACAGCAATCATTCATCGCCCGGCAATTATATCGATCTGCGTGCTGAAATGGATTGCCTGGTGGTGCTCAACACCTGCCCGCACCCGCTCGATCCAGCCGGCGAATGGCAGCCGCGGCCCGTGGACCTGACCATTTGGCGAGCTGAGCCACTGGCAAGTGATGACCTGTGCATGAACGCCTGTCCGGAAAATCAACGCGGTTTTGCCAATACTGCAATCTATCACTGCCAGTATGATCCAGTATGATTGAGGATCGTTCATGACGGGCAGTTCATTGACAGAAAGCCGGCTCAAGCCTGAAGACGCCAGTAGCGATGAGCTCGTCAGGGCGGGAGATGCGTGGCTGAAAGACCTGCGCCAGGGCCAGACGCTGCGCATCCTTGATCTTGAGGGCAACCAGGCGGTAGACACACTGTTCTATAATGCCCATGACCCGGCCGAGCGCTACAGTGCCATGGATACCATCCGTGCCCAGAACAATCTCTACCTGACCACCGGGTCAAAACTCATATCATCAGACGGCAATATCATGCTAAGCATAACGGCCGATACCTGTGGCCGTCATGATACCCTCGGCGGTGCATGCTCCGCTGAAAGCAACCAGGTGCGCTATGCCCTGGACAAACGTAATATGCACAATTGTCGTGACAGTTTCCTGAGTGCGCTCGCTGTATCCGGTCTGCACATGACGAAACGCGACCTGACCAGCAACATCAATTTTTTCATGAACGTTCCGGTCACACCTGAAGGCGGGCTAAGCTTTGAAGATGGCATCTCGGCCGCAGGTCGTTATGTGGAGCTCTGCGCCGAAATGGACGTTACCGTACTGGTATCAAACTGTCCGCAGGTGAATAATCCATGCAACGCCTACAACCCGACTCCGGTACGCATGCTGATCTGGGATTGAATATTATTAACGGAAAATTAATTCCCATTATCGGCCTGGGCCAGAGGAGCGGGACAGCTATCAGTTGTGGCATTGGCAGATAACTAGCAACGGTGCCCGGGACGACCCTGTTGCACTGCCCGGTATTGGCGAGACGACTCGCCATTATTAAGTACAATTCGTATGTTTGAAAAAATCCTGATCGCCAACCGTGGCGTCATTGCATGCCGCATTGCGCGCACGCTGCGCAATATGTCTGTCAGTCCTGTCGCAGTGTATTCGCAGGCTGACGCCCACTCACTGCATGTCGCAGCGGCAGACCAGGCCGTGTTGCTCGGCGAATCCCTCGCGTCTGATACCTACCTCGATACCAGCCGCATAATCGGTGCGGCACAACAAACCGGTGCACAGGCGATACACCCTGGTTACGGATTTCTCAGTGAGAATGCCGCCTTTGCCGAGGAATGTGCAGCGCATGGTATTGTCTTCATCGGCCCCGCGCCACGGCATATCCGCGACTTCGGTCTCAAGCACACTGCGCGCCGGCTTGCAGAAGCCAGTGGCATGCCACTGCTGCCAGGCACCGGACTGCTGGATGATCTTGACCATGCGCTGCATGAAGCGCAGGCCATTGGTTATCCGGTAATGCTAAAGAGCACCGCGGGCGGCGGTGGCATCGGCATGCAGTTATGTGAAGATGCCGGCGTGTTGACGGAAGCCTTTGACTCGGTCCGGCGCCTGTCGCGCAACAACTTCTCGAATGCCGGAATTTTCCTGGAAAAGTATGTCCAGAATGCACGCCATGTGGAGGTGCAGATCTTTGGCGATGGCGCTGGCAAGGTCATTGCCCTGGGTGAACGTGATTGCAGCCTGCAACGCCGCAATCAGAAGGTCATAGAAGAAACCCCGGCACCCGGCATCAGCAGCATACAGCGTGCCCGGATGCATGACAGCGCCTGCCGACTGGGGGCAACGGTCAACTACCGTTCTGCCGGTACAGTGGAGTATATCTACGATCCCGGCAAGGACACCTTCTACTTTCTGGAGGTCAACACCCGTCTGCAGGTTGAACACGGCATCACCGAAGAGGTCAGCGGTGTCGACCTGGTGGAATGGATGGTACGGCTGGCGGCAGACGAGTTGCCCGACCTCGAAACACTGCAGCCGGTTCTGTCCGGTCATGCCATACAGGCACGTGTGTATGCGGAAGACCCGGCACGGCAGTTTCAGCCGTCATCCGGGTTGCTGACACACGTGGCAGTTCCGGCCGACGTGCGTTGCGAGACCTGGATCCAGACAGGTAGCGAAGTATCACCCTTCTACGACCCGATGCTGGCAAAGATCATTGTGCATGCGACAGATCGTGACAAGGCAATCAGCAAGCTTGATCGTGCCCT
>JAQBDO010000351.1:0-6931 GCA_032124375.1 Gammaproteobacteria bacterium | reverse complement strand
TCCACCAGCCAGGCGCTGATTGCAGGTGGCGGTGTTGATGACACTATTGATCCGGTGGCGTTGCATCATCACCTGAGCTTGCATGCCGTCGTGCCGGCACCGCGCACCCTGTTGCGAGGTCTGCGCAAGTTGCGCCCGGCGCACAGCCTGACTTTCACCCCGTCCGGGAAGCGCACGCTAAAGCGCTACTGGCAACTGAACGCCTCGCCTTGCTCGGTAACAATGAATGAGTGGGAATGGCTCGAGGCTACCCATGAAGCCTTGAAGCGGGCGGTTGAACGACGCCTCACCATTGCGGATGTGCCGGTTGGCGTTTTATTGTCTGGCGGGCTTGATTCCAGTCTGCTGGTCGCGTTGCTGGCAGAAGCGGGCTGTAACAATATGTTGACCTTTTCTGTCGGCTTCGAGGATCAGCCGGAAGAAAAAGGCCATGAATTTGAATACTCCGACCTGGTGGCTGACCTGTATGGCACCCGGCACCAGCGTTTTATTATCCCCAATGAAGAAGTCCTGACACGGTTGCCGGAAGCTGTCGACAACATGGCCGAGCCAATGGTGGGTCAGGATGCGGTCGCCTTTTACTTGCTGGGTGAGCGCGTTTCCCGGGAGGTCAAGGTGGTACAGAGCGGGCAGGGTGCCGACGAGGTATTTGCCGGTTATTTCTGGTATCAGCAAATGCAGGACGCGGCTGGCAGTGATATTGAACGCTTCCGCCCGTTGTACTTTGACCGTTCACACGAAGAAATGGAACGGCTGGTCACCGCGAATTTTCACGGTCCGGACTATACATCGCCACGCGTGCAGCAGGGTTTGTCAGCAGTGGGTGCCGACCGTTTTCTTAATCGCGTGCTGGGTTATGACGTCACCACGCTGGTTGTCGATGACCCGGTCAAGCGGGTGGACAATATGACCATGGCGTGGGGGCTGGAATCCCGGGTGCCATTCCTTGACCAGCAACTGGTTGATCTGGTGGCCTGCATGCCACCTGAGCTAAAACTCAAATCAGGGGGTAAACACCCGCTGAAACTGATTGCGCGTGATCTGTTGCCTGCGGTCGTGGTGGATCGTCCCAAGGGTTATTTCCCGGTGCCAGCACTGAAATTTGTGCGCGGGGAAGTGCTCGAGTTTATGCGTGATGTACTTGATTCCAGAAGCTGCCGGGAACGTGGCCTGTTTCAGCGTACCTATATTGAGCAGTTACTGGAGCAGCCGGAACAGGCACATACTCCGATCCTGGGTAACAAATTATGGCATCTGGCATTGCTGGAATTCTGGCTGCAGCGCAATACCGGCATAGCCACTTGATTAGCAGCTTTTCTGGTTATGGTCAGAAAGGGTACACTGGCAATTATAAATTATGGCAGTGGCTCAGTTTGCATCAGGTTAGTCTGGCGGGATAGCCGTTAAAGCGCCGGGCACATATAAATTCCGCCCTGCAACTGTGTTCTTTGCAGGGTCGAGTTTATTCGACCTGATGCAAACTGGGCCACTACTTGAATTATTCACGAATTCTAATGACTACAGAGGGTAAGCTTATGGACGTAATGGACAGGATTGACAGTGCTGTGAAGGAAAATGCAGTGGTTATTTTCATGAAGGGCACGCCACAAATACCGCAATGCGGTTATTCCAGCCGCACAGCGCAGGCACTTGCTGCCTGTGGCCAGGAGTTTGCTCATGTTAATGTGCTGGCTGACCCGGAAATCTTTCAGAACCTGCCACGTTACGCCAACTGGCCAACGTTTCCACAGGTGTACATCAATGGGGAGCTGGTCGGCGGCTGCGATATCACCATGGAGCTTTATCAAAAGGGCGAGTTGCAGAAGATGATTGATGCAGCGGTGGTGAAGGAATAGCCTCTAAAATTCAGTAGCCGCGAACAGGTTTGGAGTTTAAATTGTTCGCGGCTACAAGCCGCTGCTGCCGGCAATGCCGAAGAATATCAGTTCGCTTCAAGCTTCAATAACTCTTCTATAATCTGCAACATCAATTGCTGACCCTTGTTCGTCATCTTCTCGGTCAGTTTGTCTGCGTCGCGTTCACCATCAACCAGTGGGCGAATACGTCCGGCCAGAATGCCCATGTCGCCACCGGCCGCAAGCATTTGTTTCGCCATGTTGCCAACAATCTGCAGCGCTTGTGTATTACCGTTACGTGAAGCATGTATCAGGCCGGCAATGCCCGGTGCCGCCATCTCTGAATTGATGTCCGTTTCCAGTGGCGGCAGGGTGTTTGGATCCTGCAGGCCTTGCAGTATGGATTCAGCAATGACACGGTCTTCCTCGTCAAGTGCAAGCAGCATTGATTCGTTGCGATTGCCGGACATGATGTCGCGGATTACGGTAACCAGCGTGATCCAGTCGTTTGCTGCAGCCATTTGCAGGACCTGTTCCATGTCCGGCACAGATCCGGGATTGTTGCAGTGCATGACAACGCGATGGATAAGCCCTGTATGAGAGGTCAGGATTTGTTCTTTGGTATCGGGTAGAGACATGATTTTATATACCTTCTGTTGCTTTGATCGATGGAACGGGTTGCTGTTGTTGTATGCTGAAGTCATTCCACTGGTTAATAATAGTGCAAAACAGATCAGCAGTCCTCTCGGTATCATAAACTGCGGAATGCGCTTTTTCACTGTTCCAGTCAAAACCGGCGGCCTTGACGGCACGCGCCAGCACTGTCTGGCCGTAGGCGAGTGCTGCCAGACTGACGGTGTCAAAGGTGCTGAACGGATGGAATGGATTGCGTTTGATTTTTGAACGATCAGCAGCGGCGTTGATGAAGGACAGGTCAAATGAGGCATTATGCCCCACCAGCACAGCCCTGTTGCAGCCGCTGTCCTTGATGGCCCGGCGTACCGGCTTGAAGATATGTTCCAGTGCTTCGTGCTCCGGCTTTGCCATCCGAAACGGGTTGTAGGGATCAATGCCGGTGAACGCGAGTGATTCAATGTCAAGGTTGGCCCCGGGGAAAGGTTCAATATGACAGGAGATGGTTTCCTTGCGACTGATGAGGCCCTGATCATCCATGTCGAGCAGTACGGCGGCTATCTCCAGCAGGGCATCTCGCTTTGGATTAAAACCGCCGGTTTCAACATCAATTACGACAGGGAGGAAGCCGCGAAAACGCCCGGCAATCGGCGCCTTTTCATTAGTGTCTGACATGCAATCAGTGTACAGAATCGTTACGGAATTAGCGATATCACAAAAGCTGACATTCATTCTGGTGGTCGCTACACAACAGACTAGACTGTGTACCTTGAAAATTTCCCCGTGATTGAGGGATCAGGATGACGCATTATCAGGATGTAATGAAAATTCACCGGCAGGCCCCGGCGGTATGGCTGGTGGTCTTTTTATTTTTTCTGCTGGCCGCAATGGCACCGGCCGGTACCGATCGGAACTACGGTCTGTTATGGGAAGTAAGCAAGGCAGATGCCGATCCGGTATATCTTTTTGGTACCATCCATACGGAAGATCCGGCCGTCTTGCAGCTGGCGCAACCGGTTCAGCAGGCATTTGAATCCTCGCAGATTGTCGTGCTTGAGCTGTTGCTGGATATGGAGGCAATGATGTATTCGAGCACGGCCATGTTGATGATGGATGGTCGTTTATTGTCCGCGGTGATCGGAGAGCCGCTGTTCAGGCAGGTGTCCACGGCAATTCGCTCACGTGGTATTCCGGAGCCGGTTCTTGAACGCATGAAACCGTGGGCGGCTGCGGTAACATTGTCAATGCCGGTGCAGGAAACCGGACAGGTGCTGGACGCTGTGTTGTATCAGAATGCGCTGCAACAAAACAAGGCAGTGTACGGACTGGAAACGGTTCAGGAACAGTTGCATGTATTCGAGTCGCTTTCCGAGGAAGACCAGGTCGCTTTGTTAAAGGATGCGGTTGAGAATTTCCCGCAGATAGATGCGATGCACGCAGAGTTGCTGGCGGCCTACAAGCGGCGTGATCTTGGCGAGTTGATGGCGCTCAACGAGACTTCCATGAAAACAGGCGACCAGCGACTTGCCGAACAATTCCGGCAAAATCTTATTGTAGACAGGAATCACCGTATGGCCACGCGTATGCGTGAATACCTGCAGCAGGGTGGCGCGTTTGTGGCTGTTGGTGCATTGCATTTGCCTGGCGAAGAAGGGTTGCTGAAGCTGCTGGAACAGCAGGGTTATACCGTCAGGCGGGTCTATTAGTCACTGCAGGATGGGTAAAGCGCAGCGTATCCGTCATGGTTGGTACCGCATTCGCGGACATGATCCGCTCCTGCAGGGGTGTTATGACGGGTACGTCGCGTTGCTCCTTTACCCGTGCTACGGTATCGAGGTGTATTGCAGGACGGCTAAACTGCAGTGTACCCATCATGTTGCAGGCACCTGATTTGATGGGTACGCCACTTTGTTCATTTACCCGGCCTGCGGTTGCCCTGGACTCTGGTGAGTATTTTTTATTGTTTTATCTGCCAGTGCAGCGTCTCGCCGGCGAACAGCGGGACCAGTGATGTCCCGCTCAGCGCATAACTCTCCGGTACCTGCCAGTCCTGTTTCTCCAGGGTAATCTTGTCTGTATTACGTGGCAGGCCGTAAAAATCAGCACCAAAGTGACTGGCAAAGCCTTCCAGTTTGTGCAACGCACCGGCGTCTTCAAATGCCTGTGCATACAACTCCAGTGCCGCATGTGCGGTGTAGATGCCGGCACAACCGCAGGCCGATTCCTTGCGTTCTTTGCTGTGCGGCGCGCTGTCGGTGCCAAGGAAAAATTTGCTGTTGCCGCTGGTGGCGGCGGCCAGCAGTGCCTCACGGTGCAGCTCGCGTTTTAGTACCGGCAAGCAGTAAGTGTGCGGTTGCAGGCCGCCCTTGAACATGGCGTTGCGATTGAGCAGCAGGTGATGCGCGGTAATGGTGGCGGCGACCGTGTCCGGCGCGCTGCTGACAAACTGCACGCCTTCACGAGTGGTGACATGTTCCAGTACTACCTTCAGTTGCGGGAACCGTTGCGTCAGTGGTTGCAGGTGCCTCTCAATGAACACCTGCTCGCGATCAAAGACATCAATGTCCGGGTCGGTGACCTCGGCATGCACCAGTAACGGCAGCCCCAGTTGTTGCATGCTTTCCAGCGCGGCATAGGTGTTGCTGATGTCTGTCACGCCCGCTGCGGAATGGGTGGTGGCCCCGGCCGGATAGAGTTTGACAGCGTGTACCGCGTTGCTGGCCGTTGCCTCGGCAATATCATCTGCCGTAGTCTGGTCGGTCAGGTAGAGTGTCATCAGTGGAGTGAACTGCACGCTATCAGGCACGCTGGCAAGGATACGCTCGCGGTAGGCCAGCGCCTGTTTCGTGGTGGTCACCGGTGGTTGCAGGTTCGGCATGATGATGGCACGCGCAAACTGTCTGGCGGTGTGCGCCACCACGGTCGTTAGTGCATCGGCATCGCGCACATGCAGGTGCCAGTCATCCGGTCGTGTCAGTGTCAGTTCCATCCGTTATCCATGACAGACTGTTGCAGTAACAGGTTCAGTGTATAGCGGACGCCGAAGCCGGTGGTGTCGGTCGGGATATGCCCGAGGCCGCCCTTGTGGTTACTGGCGGCAAGATCAATGTGCACCCAGTTGATTTTTTGATCGACAAAGCGGTTCAGAAAGCGCGCTGCAAGGATATGGTCGGCGTCTCCTTCCAGCGTGCATTGCAGGGTGTCGGCGACGGTGGACTTGAGGGACTCATCAAAGTCCTTGTCGAGTGGAAACGGCCAGACCCGTTCGCCACTGCTGCGCCCGGCCTCTGTTAACGGAGCATGCAGCGCCTCACGGTTACTGAAGACGCCGCTGTAGCGTGAGGACAATGAATAAATACAGGCGCCTGTGAGGGTGGCGTAATCAATCATCAGATACGGCTTGCCCTTGCTTGCCAGCGCCAGCGTGTCAGCCAGCACCATGCGACCCTCGGCATCGGTGTGTTTTACCTCGATACTGGTGCCGTTACTGGCAAAGACAACATCATTGGGTTTGTAGGCGCGACTGCCGATGTGGTTCTCCGCCAGTGCCAGCCAGCAGTCAACCGGGTGGTCATAGTGCAGGCGTGACAGCGCCAGCAGGGTTCCCAATGCGACCGCGCTTCCCTGCATGTCTTCATGCATACCGTTCATGTGGCGGGCCGGTTTGACATTGACGCCGCCGGTGTCAAAGCAAATGCCCTTGCCCACCAGCGCCAGTTTGCGTCCACCATGTTTCTTTGGTCGATAGCTTAAATGAACAATACCGGCATCATCGACCGGGCTGCCCTGGGACACAGCGAGAAAGGCACCGGCCTGTTTGCGCGCGAGTGCCTTTGAACCCAGAAACTTCATGGTCCAGCCTTCTTTGGTGGCGAGCTGTTTGACGAATTGCCGGTAGCGGGTGGGTGTCAGTTCGTTCGGGGGCAGGGCAGCGAGCCAGCGCGCGAGGTGGTTACCTGCAGCCTCGGCTTGCAGCGGCGCCAGTTCGACCACCTCTTGCAGACCGTAAATATCGATTTGCCTGAGTGCGGCGGGTTTGTCGGCGTCGGACTTGAAGCTGGGCATCGGGCAGACGGAGGCCAGCAGTGCCGCCGTCATTGCTTCCAGCAGTCTGGCGGCTGTTGCTTGCGGGAAGCCGGCAATCTGCAGCAGCAGGGAAGCCGGGTTCTGTGTGCCGGCTGCGGCCGCAAGTTCGCGGGCGGTGGTCAGCTGCTCAAAAGTACTGGCCTCGGCATTGATGGCTTGCACCAGCACCCGGGTACCGCGTTTGTTGGGCAGATCGGTGGACAGGCGTGCATGGTCGCCGGGTTGGCGCTGCAACTGCTGGTAACGCGGTTTCAGCACATCCGCATAGGCCAGTTGCTTCCATACGGTGTTGTCGGGTTTCTCGGGGACGATAATCAGGGCGACCTGTCTGGCATCGATCTGCTGTGTCTGTGGGT
>JAQBDO010000350.1:0-6005 GCA_032124375.1 Gammaproteobacteria bacterium | reverse complement strand
GGGGTCACAGCAATCTTTTTGCCTTTTTTGTGTAGCACCAGCTCCTTGACCACCTTGCGGCAAATCTTTGAAATTTCCCGCTCGAGATTGCGCACACCGGCTTCACGTGTGTAGTAGCGTACGATATCCTGGATGGCGTTTTCGCTAATCGAGATTTCTTCCTCTTTCAGGCCACTTAGTTCAATCTGCTTGCCAAGCAGGTAGCGCATGGCAATGTTAATTTTTTCGTCTTCGGTGTAACCCGGGATACGAATAACTTCCATACGATCCAGCAACGGTGCCGGAATGTTCAGGGTATTTGCGGTCGCTACAAACATGACATCCGAGAGGTCAAAATCCACTTCCAGGTAGTGGTCGACGAAGGTATTGTTCTGCTCAGGATCCAGCACTTCCAGCAGAGCCGAAGAAGGGTCGCCCCTGAAATCCATGGACATCTTGTCCATCTCATCCAGCAGGAAAAGAGGATTCCTTACCGACAGCTTGGAAAGATTCTGGATGATTTTGCCTGGCAGGGAACCTATATAGGTACGACGATGGCCGCGTATTTCTGCTTCATCGCGCACACCACCCAGAGACATACGCGTGAACTTGCGTCCGGTTGCCCGTGCAATAGAACGCCCCAGCGAGGTCTTGCCGACACCGGGAGGCCCAACCAGGCAGAGGATGGGGCCTTTCAGCTTTTTAACACGCTGCTGTACAGCAAGATACTCGAGAATACGCTCCTTAACCCTCTCAAGTCCGTAATGATCTTCTTCAAGAACAGCCTCGGCAATAGCAAGATCATTCTTGATCTTGGTGTGTTTTTTCCAGGGTGCACTCACCAGCCAGTCAATGTAGTTTCTCACCACAGTTGCTTCAGCTGACATCGGAGACATCATCTTCAATTTACTCAGTTCCGAGGTCGCCTTCTCCAGTGCCTCTTTACTCATACCGGCTTTCTTGATTTTCTGCTCAAGCTCTTCCAGCTCATTGGGCACATCATCCATGTCGCCGAGTTCTTTCTGAATGGCCTTCATTTGCTCATTCAGATAGTACTCCCGCTGACTCTTCTCCATCTGCTGTTTTACCCGACCACGAATGCGTTTCTCGATGTGCATGATATCGATTTCGCCTTCGATCTGAACCATCAGTCGCTCAATGCGCCCACTGCAATTCTCTATTTCGAGAATGCGTTGTTTTTCTTCCAGCTTCAGCGACATATGTGCTGCAATGGTATCTGCCAAACGGCCAGGTTCCTCAATGCCGGACAGAGATGTAAGGATTTCAGGCGGTACTTTCTTGTTCAGCTTTACATACTGGTCAAACAAGGCCAGCAACGAGCGAGCCTGAACCTCAAGCTCCCTGCTTTGCTGTTCATCTTCTTCGGGCACCAGCACCTCAATATGCGCAGCAAAGAAAGCTTCTGTGTTTTCGTAGCCGGTAATACGAACACGTTGCGCACCTTCGACGAGAACCTTAACGGTGCCATCAGGGAGTTTTAGCAGCTGAAGGATGGTTGAGAGCGTGCCAATTTCATAGATATCTTCAATGGAAGGGTCATCAACTTCGGCATTCTTTTGTGCAACCAGCAGAATCTTCTTGTCCTCCTGCATGGCAGTATCCAGCGCGTTGATCGATTTCTCACGACCGACAAAGAGCGGTATCACCATATGGGGATATACAACAACATCCCTGAGTGGCAAGACCGGTATAGCATTTGTGGCTTGATCTGTCATAACAGTGCCCATCCATTCCTGATTAAGTCGATGTAGTCCGGGTAGTAGTCAGTGGCGTTTTGCCGGTAAATCATCGCGGCAATCGTCGGCCCGGTACCTTCCCCGTCGTTTGCCTGATTAAAGTGAACTGCACTACGAACCCCTTATATGGGGTCCGATTACAGCACTTCAACCATTTTTTGACAGGTATTAACCTTGCAGCAAGGACTATGCCAGCTTGGCAAAAAAGACAACTAACTTGTCAAGTTGTTAGTTATTATGAAGAAGTAGTTTTATTCGGAAGCAGCGATGGCTTCCGGAGCGTCAAAAATCATGTATGGTTTTGCCTCACCGGCAATAACATTCTCATCAACGACCACTTTACTGACATTCTCCATCGACGGTAAGTCATACATCGTATCGAGCAGGACATGCTCCATTATGGTGCGCAAGCCACGGGCGCCGGTTTTACGTACCATGGCCTTTCTGGCAATAGCGCGCAGAGCCTCTTCTCTAAATTCAATTTCGCAGCCTTCCATATCAAACAGTTTCTCATACTGCTTGGTCAGCGCGTTTTTCGGCTCGGTCAGTATCTGCACCAGTGCATCTTCATCCAGTTCCTCCAGTGTTGCGACCACCGGAAGTCGACCCACAAATTCAGGGATTAATCCGAATTTGATCAGATCCTGCGGTTCGACGTCATAGAGAATCTCGCCAACATTTAATTTTTCATCCTTGCTCTTGATCTCGGCTGAAAAGCCGATGCCACCCGTCTCGGAACGACTGCGAATAATTTTATCCAGTCCGGCAAAAGCGCCGCCGACAATAAACAGAATATTTGACGTATTGACTTGCAAAAATTCCTGCTGCGGGTGTTTGCGCCCACCCTGCGGTGGTACGGAAGCAACCGTCCCTTCTATGAGTTTTAGTAACGCCTGTTGCACACCCTCACCGGACACGTCCCGTGTAATTGAAGGGTTGTCTGACTTTCTGGAAATCTTGTCAATTTCATCGATATAAACAATCCCGGTCTGGGCCTTTTCGACATCGTAGTCACATTTTTGCAGCAACTTCTGAATGATGTTCTCAACGTCTTCGCCCACATAACCGGCTTCAGTCAGTGTGGTTGCATCTGCGATAGTAAAAGGTACATCGATGAAACGGGCCAGCGTTTCGGCCAGCAATGTTTTACCAGAGCCGGTCGGGCCAATCAGCAGGATATTACTCTTTGAGAGTTCAACTCCGTCTTTCGTGGTTTGTGCATCAAGGCGCTTGTAGTGATTATAGACCGCAACCGAAAGCACCTTCTTGGCACGCACTTGACCAATTACATACTCATTGAGAACGTCGTTTATTTCCTGGGGCTTTGGCAGTTTCTCACCGCCAGTGGCGGTCTTCTCCTGCATTTCTTCCCGGATAATATCATTGCAGAGTTCAACACACTCATCGCAGACAAACACAGATGGCCCTGCAATCAGCTTTCGAACCTCATGCTGGCTTTTGCCGCAAAATGAGCAGTAGAGCAACTTACCATCTCCACCCTTGCCGTTACGTTCGTTGCTCATGTTAAATCCTCATGATTAATCATCACAGCCTCGTCCTGACCGTTTTTAACATTAATTGTTATTACAAATCAACCCCTTCAAAACTGTGCCAGGGCATATTACAACCTTTATCAATACCCGTTTAAACGGTCGAAGCACTGTTATATCTTGAGAAATGGCGGCTACTCAGCACAAATTTACGTTCAACCAAAAGCTATGCCATCACCACCATCCTTGCGTCGATCGATAATTTCATCAATCAGACCGTACTCCTTGGCCTGCTCGGCACCCATGAAATTATCCCTGTCGGTATCCCCCTGGATCTTGTCCAGTGACTGCCCGGTGTGATTTGCAAGAATCAGGTTGAGCTTTTCCCGGATAAGGAGTATTTCCCTGGCATGAATGTCGATATCTGTTGCCTGCCCCTGAAAACCACCCAGTGGCTGATGGATCATAATCCGTGAATGTGGCAGGCATATACGCTTGCCCTTCGCACCACCAGCGAGCAGTAGTGCACCCATACTGGCAGCTTGCCCAATGCACATGGTGCTGACATCTGCCTTGATAAACTGCATGGTGTCATAAATAGCCAGTCCGGCAGTTACCGAACCGCCCGGTGAATTGATATACAGATGTATGTCTTTGTCCGGATTCTCTGATTCAAGGAATAACAGCTGCGCGACAATAACGTTGGCCATGTAATCCTCAACCGGCCCAACCATGAAGATCACACGCTCTTTTAGCAGTCGCGAGTAAATGTCGTAAGATCGTTCGCCGCGGGCTGTCTGCTCTACAACGATTGGCACCAGATTTAATGCCCGGGTATTTTGTGCTCCATTCATAGCGCTATTATCGGTCATTCACTGTTATCCTTGAGATTGTTTGGCTTCTTCGACAAGCGCATCGAAGCTGGTTTTTACCTCTTCAACTTCGACGCCACCGTGCTCGACTACCCACTCAACAACCTGCTCTTCAATGACGGCTGACTGGACACCGGCGAGCATTTCCTGGTTGCCATAATACCACTGCACCACCTCTTCAGGTTTTTCATAGGATGAAGCAATTGTCTCAACCATTTGGCGGACGCGGTCAGGGTCAATCTGGATCTGGTTCTGTTTGGCTATTTCAGAGACGACAACACCGAGCTTCACGCGTCGTTCCGCTTTGGCCTCAATTTCCGCCGCATCAGCAATACTGCCATTTGCCTCTTGCCTGGAGCGAAGTTGCTGGATCTCACCATCGACCAGGCTACGCGGTACTTCAACCGGATTAGCATCCATCAGACCATTGAATACCTGTCCCTTCATCTTGGAGGCAATCAGTCCCTTTAATTCGCGATTCATATTGTTGCGAATTTCGTCTTTCAGCGCTTCGATACCGCCGTCTTCTATTCCAAAAGCCTTCGCAAAATCATCGTCAAGCTCGGGCAGTTCTATTTCAGACACGTTATGCACCTTGAGCGCGAAACTGGCCGCCTTGCCGGCTACGTCACGTGCCGGATAGGTATCCGGAAAAGTAATGTCCAGCGTCTTTTCATCACCGGCAGACACACCAACAAGCTGATCTTCAAAACCGGGAACCATGACATTTGAACCCAGCACTACCGGTACTTTTTCACCCTTGTTGCCACTGAACGGCTGACCATCAACCGTCCCTTCAAAATCAACGGTGACCTGATCATCAGCTTGAGAGGCCCGCTCAACAGCCTTCCACGTGCCACGCTGATTGCGCAGATTGTCCAGCATTCTGGCTACATCTTCCTCAAAGACTTCTACCACAGGTTTTGTGACCTTGAATCCATAATGAATGTTGCCAGACAACTCCGGGAAGATTTCAAAGGTAGCCGTGTATACAAGCGGTTCTCCGGGGGCAAAGCCCTTGGGATCAATACTGGGGACGCCTGCCGGGCGAATACTTTCCTGGGTCAATGCCTCTTGCAGCGTGGCATTAACCACCTGGTCAACCACCTCCATACGGATCTGCTGTCCATATTTTTGCTCAATCACCTTCAGCGGCACCTTACCTGGACGAAAACCATCCATGCGCACCGTGTGGCACATTGACTGCAAGCGTGATTCAACTTCCTGGTCAATTCTTTCTGCAGGGACTTGAACAGTCATGCGTCGTGCCAATCCACCGGTATTTTCTATCGATACTTCCATCCCTTCACCTCATGCTGACTTTTTTGTTGTCTCGCGTTCTTTGCCTGTATCTGTGGTCACGCAGGGCCCCCGCTTAAAGAACATATTCAAATTCAAGCTACAATCCAGTTCATTGGTGCGAAAGGAGAGACTCGAACTCTCACGGGTTACCCCACTGGCACCTAAAGCCAGCGCGTCTACCAATTCCGCCACTTTCGCTTCATGACGCCTTCCCAATCAACCTGCATGGCTAACAATGTGAAATTATAACGATATATGTGTCTTTTGCGCACCCCAAACCTGTTGTGTTACAGAAAAAACCGTATAAAAAAGCCCGCGCTGTGCGCGGGCATATCTGGTGGGCCGTGTAGGATTCGAACCTACGACCAAGTGATTAAGAGTCACCTGCTCTACCAACTGAGCTAACGGCCCGAAGAGGCAGTATTGGATCACAGTGGCTTACGTGGTTCAAGTGATCGGCAAGCGCCAGAAACCACGTGAGCATTTAAAAATGGGGTGGATGATGGGACTCGAACCCACGACGACTGGAATCACAATCCAGGGCTCTACCAACTGAGCTACACCCACCATAAAACCGTATAAAAAGCAGCCTTCCTGTCCTGTAA
>JAQBDO010000349.1:0-7080 GCA_032124375.1 Gammaproteobacteria bacterium | reverse complement strand
CACACCACCGCATCCCTGTTCACACCTTGACATCCTCGTCCCGATAATCAATACCGGCCGTTAAGCTTTATTGCTCTTCACCGGGCCATTTATAAAAACGTGCACCAGCAGGCTGGTTGTAGGTAGAAACTCCGTCGCCATTTAAATGGTGCTTGATCCCGCCTTTACGAGCACTAAAGTTAACAACATGGGTGATCTCGATGCCGTCACCCTGCGGGGTTTCAATCGCATTTTCAAGAACCACTTCGTTATGGAAAAAGCTGTAAATTCCCAGACCGAATGCTTTATGTTGCTGCACTCCCGCGGCAACCTTATACCCGGCATATCCCGCTGTTGTACCACTGCTCCACTGCTGCTGTGAAGGTGGATCATAGGGAATCTCGCACTGATAAAAATAGGTCTCTCCCCGCTCTCCATTCCAGAGAGTCTGATATTCCTGAAAATGCTCATTGAACAATCCATAGATCGTCACATCATCGCCGTTTACAATAATGCCGTTTTTACTTTTGGTATCTTTCCAGGTTGCATCAACACCGTGGTCTGCACGCCACAACCAGAGGTGATCAGCAATAACATTGTTACTGTTTATCTCTGCACAAATATCAGCTGATGCAGCGGCGGGGCCACCCACCCTGCAATACACATCATGTATTGTCGCCGGATCCCTGGCATGATCATTTGCGGATCCCCGCTCACCGATTTGAAGAAGCACGGGAGAATTCACAGGCCCGGCGTCAATAATAATTCCTGCAATAATAATCCCGTCGACATCTGCTGTTAGCAATGCAGGTTTTCCCGTCTGCGGCATAATGGTCGCAAGACCAAGGCCAAGTATTATGGTATGAGGATCCGACACTTGAATCGCTGCATCTGTTTTATACACACCGGGAGTTAACAGCAGCTGCTTGCCTCTCTTCAGTGCTGCATTAATAGTGGTAGCACTATCCACCTCCGGTTTTGCAATATAAAAATCATTTATCGAGAAGAAGCTACCCTGTTCCCATCCTTTTTCCCACGATACCCCTTTAACATTTTTTATGATATCAGGTACAAACACCCCGTAGCGTCCCGCTTTATCTATTGCAAGGAAGGGTTTTTCACGAACGATCGGTGTTTTCTCTACTACCGTGTATGGACGATCACCCCACCTGTCCTGCGGCGCATTTTCTACCCCGACAAATGTTGCATTCCAGTTTATGCCAAACCAGCGATCAAACCTTGAATTACGGGTAAACCACTGCTGTCCCGAGAGGCTCCCCGCACTTCCCTCAACTATTGAGTTTGCAAGAAAACCACCGCTTGCCCAACCACCCACATCAAACTGCAAATCATTTTTAATATGCATTCTTCTGAGGGGTGCTGCCTGTGACACCGCCCAATATGCTTTTTGCCTGACATCAACCAGTATGTTTTCAGCGCAACGCCAGAACATGGTGGTGACGTTATTATTACGGGTAAACACTTTTGACTGAACTGCACCGGCAATGACAACGTCCCCCGGCAGCATACCCAAACCCGCAGCCTGCACATAATAATCAACATCAACGGTCAAGCTGTAGTTACCCGGTTTAAACAGCAAGGCATAGCGCTCCGCAGTAAACTGGTTGTACTTCTGTTGACCATGCACGGCATCCAGTGCCGTCTGAATTTTTTTCATATCCATAGAAGCATCAAAGATCAGAACTTTTGAACCGAAATCCGGATCTCCGTTTTCACTTTTCGATCTGAATAATTTTATCTGCTCAGTAACTACCTCGGTTTCAGGATGTTGCGCGTTATAGTCTATTCCCGCATGCGTTTCTGGTTTTACATTCCCCGGATTCCCGGCTGACCGGGAACTATTTGAACACGCCATAATTAACCCCAACATCATGAGCACGCCGATAGCGGATATTTTAGTTACCGTCACCACTACTCCAGAAATACTTCATTACATATACAAGGCAATTTTGCAGCATGCCCGGTACTTTTGACGTTAGATTAAAAATACTGGCTTACCGGGCACGGCACCTGTTCCCGGCGCTTGATAACCGGATTTTTTCCAGCGGTACCCGCAAAAAAGGGCAAAGCCCGGTGTCCCGGACGCCTATACCAGCTCGACAGTAGCCGATAATCTCGGGTCACGACTGGAAGCCGCGATGATCAGTTCGAAGTCTCCCGACTCTGCCAGCCAGCCTCGCTGCTCGCTCGACCAGAAGCTAAACGCCGCCCTGTCCAGGCTCAGCGTCACCGTCTTCGACTCGCCCGCCGCCAACTGCACCCTCTTGAAGCCCTTAAGCTCCCTTGGCGGTCGCACCACCGAGGACTGCTTGTCGCTAACGTAGAGTTGCGCTATCTCCGCTCCGGCAACGGTTCCTGCATTGCTGATCGAGAAGCTGACTTCGAGCACATCGTCGACACCGAAACGCGTCCGTGAAACTAAAAGCTCCGAGTACTCAAAGCTGGTATACGACAGCCCGTGACCGAACGGATACAGCGGCTCAATACCCTTGCTGTCATACCAGCGATAGCCCACGAAAACGCCTTCGTCATAATGGATGTCGTACTTCTCGCGGGCCGCTTCCCACGGGTCGCTCCAGCTGCCGTAGAGGTGCTCGCCATCCGGCACGTAGTCGGGATCGACGCTGTCGGCGAACTCCCGCTCGATCGTCATCGGCAGCTTACCGGACGGGTTTGTCTTTCCCGACAGGATCTCGGCTACCGCTATGTGGCCGTTCTGGCCGTTGTACCAGCAGTACACGATCGCAGCCGTCCTGTCCGCCCACCCGGTCATGCGAATGCCGGAACCGCTGTTGACCAGCACGACAACATTCTTGTTCAGACTGACAACCTTGCGAATAAATGACTCATCATTTTCATTTAGCTCAAACGGCCTGTCCCAGCCTTCGCTATCCATCGTACCGATACTGAGAATAACGGTTTTTGCCTGTTCAATACGCTCCCACGTCGGGGCCTTGTCGAAAGCAATGCGCTCGCCAAACTCGGCCGTCAACGCGTCAAGCAGATGCACCGTATCATAGCCCTCCACACGAGCCGATCCACCGCCGTGGGCCTTGTACGTCAGGTAGTCACCAATCACGAGGATCTGTTCATCGCCAACCAGTGGCAGGGTCCCGGCGTCATTGCGAAGCAGCACCGTCCCCTCTCGAGCAGTCTGCAAAGCCACCGCTTCATGGCGGGGAAAGTTTGCCAGCAAATCCGTCCGCGGTTCAAGCTCAAAAAGATCCATCGACTTCAGCGTGGTCAGGATGCTCTTCACCATGCGCTCCACATCCGCTTCCGCCACCACACCGGAGCGCACCTTCTCCGCCAGGCCAATCGTCGCGAGACAAGCGGGCATCTCGAGATCCTGCCCGGACTTCGCAACCTTCACGCCATCGTAGACCGACCACCAGTCGGTCATAACCAGCCATTTGAAGCCCAGCTGACCGCGTAACAGATTTTTGATTACGTACTCGCTCTGCCCGGCCCATTCGCCATTGACGAGGTTGTAGGATGTCATAACCGCGAGCACTCCCGCCTCGATACCGGCCCTGAAGGCGGGCAAGTAGATTTCGTTTAGCGTACGCTCGTCGATCACGGAGTTGCTCTTGCGGCGGAAGTAATCGGTGTTGTTCGCCACAAAGTGCTTGGTCGTAGCCACCACCCCGGTATCCTGCACACCCCTGATGTACGTCTCAATCATGCGAGAGGCAAGAAACGGATCTTCCCCAAAGTATTCAAAATTACGCCCGCACTGGGACAGACGGTAGATGTTCAACCCCGGCCCGAGCAGGATGCCGATCCCCGCCGCCAGCGACTGTTCCGCTACGCTGTTCGCGTAGCGCTCCGAAAGCTGCGGATTCCAGGTGGCCGATAACTGCAAGGGACACGGGAAAGCTGTCGATTTCTCGATGGCATTCTGGTAGGTAAACTCATGGAAACGATCCCGCAACTGGATACCCGCCGTCGCGTCACTCAGCATGACGCGCTGCACCCCGAGACGCTCGATTGCCTTCGTATAGAACATTTTTTCGCCACCGACGTAATCGCACTTTTCATCGAGGGTCATTTGCGAGAGGATGCCCTCGGCCCAGGCGCTGCAGTCTTCAAAAGAGTTTTTCGGATACATGGAAATTCACTTTGGTCGCGATGAGAGAGAAAGAAAACCGCTTCTGGCAACACCCGTCAATGCTTCGGATAGAGCAAATATAATTCACCTGTCCCCTTAAAATACACCGTGAATACGCGTCAGATTTAGCCTGGACTACTACAACTCAGGCAGGGGAGCTTTTATTCTCCCGGTGCTTTGGACTGCGCATCAGACGCAGTAAAACCGTCGAACGCCCTTGCAGCGGATAAGCTTCACTGGTATTGAAGGTGCGACGATCTGCTCGCTTGCCGTCGGCAAAGCAGGTATCGATCTCCACCTCCCAGCGAGCAATACCGAGGTGTTTGGGCATGTGAAACAGAATGGTGTGCGCATCGGCATTCAGACACAGCATAAACGTTTCACCGTATATCTTGCGGCCACGTTCATCATGTTCCTCGATGGCATCGCCGTGCAACAGCAGCCCCAGACAGCGGGCATGAAACAGGTTCCACTCCTTGTTGGTCATTTCTTTACCGTCCGGTCTCAACCAGAGGATGTCCTTGACGTTGGCGCCCATGATATGGCGCCCCTGAAAAAAGTGGCGCCGATGAAACACCGGGTGATCCTTGCGCAGATGCACAAGGCGGCAAACAAAATCCAGCAGCGCTTTGTTGTGGCTGTCCAGCTCCCAGTCAACCCAGCTGATTTTATTATCCTGGCAATAGGCATTGTTGTTGCCGCTCTGGGTACGTCCGAATTCATCACCCGCCAGCAGCATCGGCACACCCTGCGACAGCAGCAGCGCCGTGAGGAAGTTACGCTTTTGCTGTCCCCGTGCTTTTGTTATGTTCAGGTTCTTCTGGCCGGAGCCTTCGTGGCCCAGATTCCAGCTCAGGTTATGGCTCTCGCCATCGCGGTTGCCCTCGAGGTTTTCGACATTGTGCTTGTCGTTATAGCTGACCAGATCTTCCAGGGTGAAGCCATCGTGGCAGGTCACGAAATTGATGCTGGCATAAGGACGGCGGCCACTCTGCGCATACAGGTCACTTGAACCGGTAATGCGGTAAGCCAGTTCACCGATGAGGCTGCCTTCACCTTTCCAGTAGGCACGCATGCAGTCCCGGTAGCGGCTGTTCCACTCTGTCCAGCCAACGGGGAAATTGCCGACCTGGTAGCCATCCTCGCCGAGGTCCCAGGGTTCAGCGATAAGCTTCACCTGGGACAGTACCGGGTCCTGGTGAACGATATTCAGGAAGGCGGCAAAACGGCCGACCGTGTGCTCGCCACGGGCCAGCGTCGGCGCCAGATCGAAGCGAAACCCGTCGACATGCATTTCCAGCACCCAGTAGCGCAGGCTGTCGGTGATCAGTTGCAATACCCGCGGGTGCATCACGTTGAGGCTGTTGCCACAGCCGGTGTAGTCCATGTAGTAGCGTGGATTGTCGGCCATCAGGCGGTAGTAGGCGACGTTGTCGATACCGCGAAAACACAGTGTCGGACCCAGGTGGTTACCTTCCGCGGTATGGTTGTAGACCACGTCCAGAATGACTTCAATACCGTGCGAATGCAGCCGCTTCACCATGGTCTTGAACTCGCTGATGTCGCCCGTGGCGGAATAGGCGGCGTGCGGGGCAAAGTAACCAATGGTGTTGTAACCCCAGTAGTTGCTCAGTCCGTTTTCCAGCAGGTGCCGGTCGTTGATAAAACTGTGTACCGGCATCAGCTCCACCGCGGTTACCCCGAGTCGCTGCAGGTGTTCGATCACCGGCTCGCTGGCCAGCCCGGCATATGTGCCGCGGTGTTGCGGGGGAACCTGCGGATGTTGCAGGGTGAAGCCCTTGACGTGCAATTCGTAGATAACGGTGTCGTACCAGGGCGTGCGCAAGGGGTGATCATCGCCCCAGGTAAAGGCGCTGTCGACGACGCGCGACCTGGGCACGCCGGGCGCGCTGTCGCGCGGATCGGCCAGCAGGTCTTCGGCCTGATCGCCGATGGAGTAGCCGAACAGGGCATCGTTCCAGCGCAACGGCCCGACGATGTCCTTCGCATACGGGTCCAGCAACAGTTTATCGGGGTTGAATCGATGTCCGTTCTCGGGATCGTAGGGCCCATAGACGCGAAACCCGTATAGTTGGCCCGGCCGCGCCTCGGGCAGGTAGCAATGCCACACCTGGTCGGTCTGCCACTGCATGGGTACGCGCTCGGTCTCGCGTCGGCCACGATTGTCGAACAGGCACAGTTCTACTTTTTCCGCGTGCTCCGAGAACCGCGCGAAATTGACGCCTTCACCGTCCCAGCTGGCGCCCAGCGGGTACGGCCGGCCAGGCCAGACCGCGGAGGAAGCACCATTCACGGCTTTATTTGAGCTGCAAAACAATGCCGGCCAGGGGTGGCAGGGTAATGCTCAGGGAAAAGGGCCGGCCCATCCACGGTATTTCCTCCGCCATCAGCGGGACGCTGCCGTTGCCCATGTTGCTGCCTGAATAATAGGCCGAGTCCGAATTGAATATCTCGCGGTACTCGCCGCCCTGCGGAACACCGATGCGATAGCCCTGGTGAGGCACCGGTGTCAAATTCACCGCCACCACCACGAATTCATCATCCGCTCGCCGGAGGAAGCTGAGTACCGAGTTATCGGAGTCGTTGCAATCGATCCAGTCGAAACCCTGCCAGTCGAATTCATACCGGTGCAGGGCGGGTGTCGTCCGGTAGAGCCGGTTGAGATCCATGACCAGGCGCTGCACGCCCTGGTGGAAGGGATACTCAAGGACATACCAGTCGAGCACCTGTGTGCTTATCCACTCCTGACCCTGACCGAATTCGGTGCCCATGAACAACAGCTTTTTACCCGGGTGGCAGAACATGTAGGTATACAGCACTCGCAGGTTGGCGAAACGTTGCCATTCGTCACCCGGCATCTTGTGCAGCATCGATTGCTTGCCGTGCACGACTTCGTCGTGCGAGAAGGGCAGCATGAAATTTTCTGTAAACGCATACAGCATGCTGAA
>JAQBDO010000348.1:0-4517 GCA_032124375.1 Gammaproteobacteria bacterium | reverse complement strand
CTTATCCCCCAGATTGATACCAATACGGTAATTGATCTGGCATTCATGAGTGGCCGGGTCCAGCGAGACCTGGCCAATGTCGTTGGACAGGCATTCTTTAATGGATTCTTTGCCAGGCTAATTAATATCTTCCGAGAGTCCTTGGAGGAGTTGCTTAATCTTGCTTTCAGATATGTCGTTCAGCATGGATGCGGCGGTATATTCGGCCTCCAGGCGGCTTATTTCGGACAGCGGGGCATTTCGAGCTTGCTCCAGTTTGTCAATTTCGCGCAGGGCCCGCCGGTGCAGGGTTTTCCAGTTCGGACGCCATCGCCATCATTTTGGCTATGCGTCCCTCCAGTTCGCTTATTCCCGGACGTAGATCATGTGCCGGGGTAGCTGCGATATATTTGAATTTATTCAGATGTATTCAAGTTCGCATAAATAGCAGAGGCTCCATCAGAATATAAATGAATCAAGGATGGGTGAAAATGGCTGCAATTATTCGGGTTTTTCTACAGCCTCGTTAGCGATAAATCCGTGGGGCCATCCTCCTGAGCGGCCATTCGCGGAAGCACTATCTTAGGCGGCATATGTCCCGGACTGTGTAAACGCCCCAGATCCTGACTGACGTTTATTTTGAGGACTTGAAGTGAAGCAAGTGTATATATCTCATTCACAAGCGGTCTATCAGGCTAAGCGGCCTCTGGCAGCGCCGACATCACCTTTGCGGTTCGAGTATAACGCCAGACCGCGGCAGGCGGGATATTACGCCAGATGCGGGTAACTTTGTGTGCCACCAGCCCAAGATTGTTCGCCATTGAAACCGGTATTGGCGAAAAAGGCCCGTAAGTAAACTGAATAAACAGCCCCCCGTCATCCATGCATGAAAAACTCTGCTGCAAGACTTCGTTGCACAGACCTCGGCCCATGGATAGTAGTGGTAAACCGGAAACCACGGCATCAACAGGTGTGGACAAAGCGTTCTTCCCCAGCAGCGCCTGTAGCCTGGAAGCATCTCCGTGGACGATCCGTATGCCTGGAAATTTACGGAACAGTAGTTTGCACAAATTCGCATCCCGCTCTACAACCAGCAGTCTTGACTCCGGCAAACCGGTTTCCAGTAACGCCCGCGTGATGGCGCCGGTTCCAGCACCCAACTCCACGACGATACCCTTGCGGGGGATCACCTGCTTTGCGATGGTGCGGGCAAGTGACAGACTACTTGGCACGGCAGCGCCAATCTTTAAAGGGGCTCGGATCCAGGATGTTAGAAAGATCTGATATTCCGTTTTCAAAGCGATTACGCTCCCGTTATTGTGTTTTTACCAAAGGCTGTGGTAACAGACCAGCATGTGGCATTAAATGCTTAAACCGGTAACGGCTTGAAGCTTTTCGGTTTTTGCCGTGATGCAGCGGGCTTATTCTAGCATGGCATCGGTTTTTTGTGGCTAAGCCAGCTTTCAGGCTGAGATTTATGCAACTATCGGTTTAATTGAGGCTCCTGTCGTCAGGTGTCGTTATTTGTCGGAGTCTAGCTTCTTGATATGCGCAAGCAAAAGTAAACCAAAATCAAGAAAATCAAGGGGGCAGCGTACTTGAACATTGGCCTGTCATTTGCCTATAACGCCCACTGCGCCGATCCCCGCCATGCGCATACTTCTTCACTCTACGCGCCAGCATGGTGGGGATCTCTGTCTGGAATTTGTCGCTCCCGACCATCGTACAATCCTTCGTAGCCTTGCGTAGCGCCTGCGGGTCATGTTCCGCCAGGACTTCTTTGAATAACACGCGGTATGCCGCCTGCCGTTCTGCAGGCCCGATGCCATGCGCCTGATACAGGGCATGTGGACTGAGCATGTAATCTGCTTTGCCCATCGCATTATGGTGATAACTTGACCAGCGGTAATCCTGTAACAGATTAGTCATGCGGGCACGTGCCGGGTTCATTTCTATATAGTGGCTACAGACAAGCAGGTATCGGTCTGAATCAACAAGCGCCGACTTGAAACGCCTCTCCCGCAAGGTGCCGCTACGGTTATATACATCGTTAATGTAGTGTACATCCGACGCCCGACTGACTGCCCCATGCGTGAAATACCCTGCCTGGCGCTCGGCGTCACAAATAAGTGCGCATGGTTTGTCATGTAGACATAGGCGTGTATCGCGCAATCAAATCGTTGCGCTGCGGCGCGCAAATCAGTGTGGAAACGGTAATAGTGCTGGTCTGTGAAAAAGAAGGCCTGAGGATTATTACCACGCTGGATAACATGCAGTGGAAGACCCGGAACAACAACCATGGCATGCGTGGCACAACGCAACTCCGTTTGCGCAATGAGATGAGATTGATGGGTGGAGCCGAAATGGTAAGACTCTGCCAGGCTGAAGTCGGTAGGCATTTTCCTAACGATGGGGTTCAAGTACTCTTACCCCTTGAACTGGTGCCTTGTGCTGGTAAGTTGATACTGCCAGAAAACTTTACTTGTTACCTGTCAATCATTAGGAGAAGCTTACGCAAGCAGTGGATTTGGAATTGCTTGCAGCATGTGCCCTGATAAAAAAAACCTGATGGGAGTATTTATGAAAGAAAAACACTACAGCACTGCACCTGAAGATAGAATTCCGCTGGGCCAGAAAATTGCTTTTGGTGTCGGCATGCTGGGTAACCAGATGTTTCCCGCTTCTTTGTCTATTTTTATGGTCGTTTTGGTGAAGGGACTGGGGATGGATCCGATGCTGTGGGGGATCCTGTTTTTCCTTCCCCGGCTATTTGATGCGCTCACCGACCCGATAATGGGGTTTATTACGGACAACACGCGATCCCGTTGGGGACGGCGGAAGCCTTACATTTTTGTGGGGGCAATTATCGCGGGCGTTAGTTTTATCGTCATGTGGCAGATTTATCCTGAAAACTCCCAGACCTTCAATTTCACCTACTTTCTCCTTGCCTCACTGGTTTTTTACCTGGGAATGACCATATTTTCGACGCCCTATGTGGCGATGGGTTATGAGATGAGCAATGACTTTCATGAGCGCACCCGGCTGATGGCGGTGGCGCAGTGGATCGGGCAATGGGCCTGGGTTATCGTGCCCTGGTTCTGGGTTGTGATTTATGATCCCGACATTTATGCAACGTCCGATGCCGGCGCCCGGGAGCTTGCCGTTTGGGTGGGGATTTTTTGCCTGGGTCTGGCCATTGTGCCTGCTCTGTTTTGCAAGACCCAGCCTGTCAGGTCCGAAGATATAGTCGAGTTATCGCGTAATAAAATCGGTGAAAACCTGGTTAGTCTCCTCAAAGGGTTTGTCGGTACATTGAAGTGTAAATCCTTTAGAAAACTCTGCATTGCCACCTTTCTTGTGTTCAATGCTTTCAATACCGTAGCCGGGTTTTCCTGGTTTATCATTGTGTATTATATGAACCAGGGTGACCCCGGTGTTGCAGGGACATGGCCTGCCTGGTTTGGCACTCTCAGTGCACTGTCAACCTGCTTTCTGGTCATTCCCGTTATCACTTTCATGTCGCAGAAAATCGGCAAGAAGAATACTTTTCTTGTGTCTCAATCGATTTCCATTGTGGGTTATTCCATGTTTTGGTGGTGCTTTCAGCCTGCCAATCCCCTGATGATGTTTATTCCACTGCCGTTGTTTGCCTTCGGCATTGGTGGTTTATTCACACTGATGATGTCCATGACCGCGGATGTTTGCGACCTGGACGAGCTTAATACCGGGTGCCGCCGCGAGGGTACGTTCGCGGCGATCTACTGGTGGATGGTGAAGTTCGGCTTTGCCATTGCAGGATTGATGAGTGGCCTGATACTGAAATTCGTCGGATTCGACCAGGACGTCGCTGTACAAACCCCTGAAGCCCTGGTTGGTCTCAGGCTTGCCTATATCATTGTCCCCGCTGTCGGCACGCTGATTGCCATGGCTGTTATGAAGAACTACGATCTTTCGGAACAAAAAGCCCATGAAATCCGACTGGAACTGGAGGCCCGCAGGGGAGCGAGAGCTGTAAGTTAGTTCTCGAGTTAAAGCGTTATGACATGACAACCTTGATGCCTTTGATTGATCAAGATGTCTAAAATGAAAAATTTTCTATTGGTGGTGACAAGCGGATTCAACGGCCGGTAGCATTTTGCTGGTTGGGAGGCAATGATCGCAGCCGCCCTGCGGAATCGGTCACCGGGAACAGCCGTGCCGGGCCTTGATTCAAGAGAACAGAAGAACATGAAAATCAAATCAATCCTTACAGCTGTCTTATTGTTCACGACACTGACTGTCAATGCCGCCAGTCCGCTTCCTCTGGCATCGCCTGCCAGCCAGCAGATCGACCCGGCGCGACTGGAGCGCATGCATACGCTTGTCAGCAGTTACATTGCTGATGGCAAGCATGCCGGTGCAGTGGCTATGGTCGTCCGCAACGGCTATATCGTAGACTGGCAGACGTGGGGAAAATCGAGTCTGGATACCGGTGAACCGATGAAGAAGGACTCCATCTTCCGCATCTACTCGATGTCCAAGATCATCACTTCCGCCGC
>JAQBDO010000347.1:0-8606 GCA_032124375.1 Gammaproteobacteria bacterium | reverse complement strand
GACCGGCGCGGTCATATCAATATCCTGCTGCTTGCGATTGTCGCCGAAGATGTACCCGGCCAGGCGACGAAAGCCCGCGTTGCCCACCTCGGAAAAATCACCCTCCACCAGGGTCTCCGCAACGATCCGGGGCGCGTACATGCGAAGCTCGAAATTATCCGCCTGCTCGACGACCGTATAGCTGGATTCCTCAATTGCCAAGGCTTCTCCTGCACCCAGGCTGAAACTGCCAATCAGCAGCACAACGCCACCCAACCGCTGTTTTACACTTTTCATGTTCGTTTACCCCCGTCGATTCACAGTTAGCTACTATCGATACTGCGTAGTTGCAATTGTCCATGCGATACTGGCGCGAACGGCGACCCACATCGCGAACCATTGCATTCGCACGCCTGTCTTCACCAGGCCAAACGCTCCCCGTCAAAAGCGAAAAACTGTCCTGTTTGTGACGGCTTCAGGTTATCCAGAACATTCAGCAGGCCGTTGACACTTCTCTCCGGGGTAAACAATTGCTCCCTGGGCACGTTGCGCTGAAAAGGTCTCGACAAGGCAGTATCGGTTGTCCCCGGATGTAACGCGGCTACAGCCACATTGGGCAAGCTTCGCTGCCACTCTATAGCGAGTGTTTTCAGGCACATGTTGAGGGCCGCTTTTGATGCCCGGTAACTGACCCATCCACCGAGACGGTTGTCCTCGATGCTGCCGACTTTTGCAGAGACAGTGGCAAATATCGCCGGCCGCCCGTGCCGAAACTTTCCGTGCAGGTGTTTCGCCAGCAACAGGCTGGGCAAGGCATTGACAAGCATGCTCTGCAAAAAGAAGTCCGGGGCAACTTGTCGAATGGTCTTTTCAGGACCCTGTTCCGCAGTGTGCAGCATGCCTGCTGCATTGATCAACCAGTCGACTTCACCAATGGCTGTGGCCCAATCCTGGATCGCAGCTTCATCAGTAAGATCCAGCTGCTGCCAGCTGACATTCGCATGTTCAGTGTCAGGCAGGTGGCGATGGTAGGTGGCGATTATGTTTCCTGCTGGCGTGCGTTTCCCGAGCGCCTCAACAAAGGCACTACCAATACCACCAGAACCGCCGGCCACGACAATATTCACATGCAGATACTCGCTGATTTGCGGCAGCAGTGCCCTTATTTCACCGGCTGATCAACAGTATGCTGCTGCGTGAAAATGCACACTGCTTAACCGGGCCACACGATTTCATAACGAGTTATAATGTGGCTCGTTATGCAGTTCGATAGTGCGAGTCTAACGGAGCAATCTTGCGATCAATATTCAAGCTGATGGAGATTGCTTCGTGCTAACGTTCCTCGCAATGTCGAATTAATCAGGCTGTCCCTGGGTACCTGTCGGGCCTGGCATTAATCTACTGCGCCGATGGGAGAGCGGCCTGAATGTCCCCGATTTATCGTTGCACAGGCCCACTATGACCCTCAAAATCGTGACCATTTGTTCTCGCTCTCCCATCATGCTCGCTACGATCATCCAAGTCCGACAGGCTCCTGGAAGCTGGAAACCTTCCGCTCATTCAGCTTCACTGCCCTCGGCCCCGGGGCCTCGTCAGAACGACGCTGTTGTTCCTGCTTGAGCTGCTTCTGCATGCGTATAAATTCCCACATGGTCAGTAGCAGGCCAATCATCAACATGCTGAATACGAAAATTGCAGGATAGAGAATTTCGGGTTCGTTCATGATGACTTACTCCTGGCTGCAATAGCCGCAAGCTTGAAATAGAGACCGAATGCGAGAATCGAGGGCACCCAAATCGCGGTAAAAATGCCCTGTTCACGAAAACCGTTGAACCACAGGTAGGCAGACAGGGCAAAAGAAACCATTACGGCAAGCAAGATGAAAAAATCTGACAGTCTAAACATAACAATGTATCTCCAGTTGTTGAACGAACGTCTCTGCTAACATTTCCAGAAAGAGATTGCGGCAAGCAGCAGCCCGCCCACGGCGAATGACGCCGGAGTGCGCATGCCGGCAATGCCGAAGACCTCCACCATATTCGGCACCCAACCAAACCAGCCAATTACCAGCCAAATCAGGAGGCAGGCAGCGACCGTCACTCCCAACAACCCGAGAGTGGCTCGGAACCAACCGATCTCTGCAGTGCAGTCAAATGCTGGCAGCATTAGGTTGCCCCCTGAGCAGGCATATGTGCTGTTTCGCCAGCAGTCGCTGTGCAGAAAAATTGCTCTTCTCAAGTTGCCGGGAAGCAGACTGGCATTCGCTGTGCAGCGCCCTGTATTCCCTTCTTGTCTGGTCCACCTGGATTAACTCCCGTGCTTTATATGTACAATTATCGTATAACTATTGTCCACTATTTATCAAGCTTTTTTTCTGGTGGTTAAACCCCTGGACGGCAGCGGAAATGAAACCTCAGAATGATGCGCGCAGCGACTCTGCCCGCAGGCGGATGGCTCTGAGGGTCTCGGCATCGATCCTTTGCAGATTGCGCCATTGCAATGCCGTACGCGGATGGTGCGCAAAACGTTCCTGATGACGCGACAGGAAATCCCAGTACAGCGTGGTAAAGGGACAGGCATCATCACCCATGGCCTGCGCAGGATTGTAGCGACAGCCCGTGCAGTAATTGCTCATGCGCTTGATGTACTTTCCTGTTGCCACATATGGCTTGGAGGCAAGGTAGCCACCGTCCGCGTATTGCGACATTCCCAGGGTATTCGGTAACTCGACCCACTCCACCGCATCCACGTACACGGCCAGATACCAGGCGTGCACCTGTTGCGGACGCACGCCCAGCAGCAGGCAAAACAGACCCGTAACCATCAGCCGCTGGATGTGATGCGCATAGCCATACTGCAGGGTCTGCGCGAGCACCTCGCGCAGGCACACCATGTCGGTGTCAGCGTTCCAGAAGAAGGCAGGCAGCTCGCCTTCAGCCTGCAGCGCATTGACATCGGCATACGCCGGCATCCGTGCCCAGTAAATGCCGCGCACATACTCGCGCCAGCCGAGTATCTGGCGCACGAACCCCTCGACACTGGCCAGCGGTGCGCGCCCTTGCTGCAGGGCCTGTTCCGCCGCGTGCAACACAGTGCGCGGGTTCAGCAATTTGAGGTTGAGACCGGGGGATAGCAGGGAGTGATACAGAAACGGCTGCTGCGTCCACATCGCATCCTCATAGGTGCCGAACAGCGCCAGCCGGTGATCGACAAAATCCTGCAGCGCAAGCTGTGCCTCGTCCGGGGTCACCGGCCAGTCAAAGCTATCGAGCACTCCGGGGTGTTCGGGAAATTCCCTGTTCACCAGCACGATCACCTCGCGGGTGGTTCGGTCCGGGGAGAACGCCGGTGGCAACGGCAACTGCACAGGACCTTGCCTGGCAAAGCTCGCCCGGTTGTCGGCATCGAAATTCCACCGCCCACCCAGTGGCTCACCGCCCTGCATCAACAGGCCGGTCTGTTTACGCAAGCCACGGTAGAAATGTTCCAGTCGCGGCTGCTTGCGCTGTGCAAGCCAGTCACTGAAGTCAGCTGTTTTCACGAAGAAATGCGGATCCTCGACGACCTCAAGCGGCAGCTTAGCCTGACTGGCTGTTGCCTCCAGGGCTGCCTGCACCCGTGCATCACCTGCCTGCAACATGGCAATCTGTTGCGGCGGACTATCCTGCAGTTCTGCGGCCAGTGCCGCCGCCAGCGAGTGATGGCAATGTGCATCCAGCAGCAGGTAGCGTACCGTGATGCCGCGTGCCCGCAGTCTGTCGCGGTAGTGCCGCATAGCCGCAAGGAACAACACGATTCGTGCCTTGTGACTCCAGACGTGCGTCGCTTCCTCGCGAACCTCCGCCATGAAAACGATATCGCATTCGGGATCGAGTGCCTCGATCAGCGGATGGCGGGGATCAAGCTGGTCACCGAGGATGACCACCAGTCGCCGTAGTTTTTGTCTGGCAGATCTTTTCACGGCTGTTCTCTGGCTGTGAGTTGCAGGTCAAGTAGCCTGGCAAGGCTGCCATGAACCGGTTGCCACAGTTTACACGCCCTGCAACACAACGCCCCGCCGGGCATTGTGCATGCAGGGGCGCCAATCACTCAGCTATCCGTAGCCTCACCCTTTACCAGCACACTGCCCGTCATGGATGGATGTATTCCGCAGTAATAGTTGAAAAGCCCACCTTTATTGAACGTATGGCTATAGGTTTGACCGTTATAAAGGGTGCTTGAACCAAGACCGTCTGCGTTGCCGCTGATGGTATGAGGCATGGGGCTTTCGTGTACCCAGGTCACTGTCGTACCCGGACTGACTGTGATGCTCGCCGGCTCGAAACGCATGCCGTTGATACGCACCGTGATGTTTTCAACAGCAGTATCGTTGTCACTACTCGCACTGGTGGGGATGGGCTGTTCAGCCTGTGCGACAACCGCTGCCGGCATGCTCTGCCAAGGGCTCATTGACCGATTGTACGGTGCAGCCATCATGCCCGCATACGGCACCTCGCCCCCATTGTATGGATTCGGCATTCTCTGCCGGTAGTAGCCTGCCTGTGGCCCCATTGGAGTGTACGGGTAGTAACCCCGGGCCATGTTCTGATTGTGCATGCAACCGGGCCCGGCCAGGATTACTTCTGGCGCGATCAGTGCTGCCGCTGTCAGTGAAACGACGACGCCGGCACGCCTGCCAGTCTTGATGAATTTTTTCATGATCTTCTCCTGTGACATCCGATAAAAAAAGACAGCCGCAGTACATTGCGCTATCATTTTTATCTTATACAATAACTGTACAAATATGTAAAGTTATTGTATAGTTTTTAGCAAGGACCGGGACATGATAAACAGCTGGCTCGATCATCCTCATTAAAACCCGGTACAAATGCCAGCTGTACCAATAAGCGGAGCCCCTACCATGCAGAAGACACTATCCCCCGCCGCGTCGGTACCACGCAGCCGACTGGAGCGCCTGGCACACCTCGGCGGACTTGCCGGCAGGGTCGCTGGAGGCATGCTCGCCGAGGGCATTCGTCAGGTGGCACAGGGCAATATGCCGCGCGCATCCGACCTCATATTGACACCCGCCAACGCCCGGCGTGTTGCCGATAAATTGTCGGAACTGCGCGGCGCCGCAATGAAGGTGGGGCAACTGCTGTCCATGGATGCCGGAGATATTCTCCCGGCCGAACTGACCGCTATTCTCGCCAGGTTGCGCGCCAATGCCAGGCCCATGCCCATGAGCGAGGTGGTTGCGGTAATGCAGCAGTCTTTCGGCCAGGGGTGGGAGAACCACTTCAAGCGCTTCTCGTTTACGCCGATGGCGGCGGCATCCATCGGACAGGTACATACGGCGGTATCGCAAAGCGGTCGGCAGCTGGCGTTGAAGATTCAGTATCCCGGAATCCGCCAGAGTATCGACAGCGATGTCGACAACGTCGCCACGCTGCTGCATGTTTCGCGCCTGGTCCCTGGCGACCTTGATCTGCAGCCACTGCTGCAGGAGGCCAAGCGCCAGCTGCATGAAGAAGCCGACTACCTGCTGGAGGCAGGGCATCTGAGAAACTTCGCGGCTGCACTGCAAGATACGCACGAGTTCCTGGTGCCCGGTGTTGATGAAAGCCTCACCCGGGAGAACATCCTTGCCATGGACTTCCTGAAGGGAGGGCCCATCGAATCCCTGACCACTGCCAGTCAGGCGACGCGGGATCGAGTCGTGGAATTGTTGCTCGAATTACTGTTCCGTGAGCTATTCGAGTTCAGGATGATTCAAACTGATCCCAACTTTGCGAACTTTCTTTATAACACCGAGACCCAACAACTGGGGCTGCTCGACTTCGGTGCCACCCGGCTTTATCCCGTCGCAGTCACCGAGTGCTACCGGGGATTGCTGGAAGCGGCATTACGCGAAGACCACGTGGCCATGTCCGAGCACGCGCAGGAGATTGGCTATTTCAGGAAGGATATCCACGCACACCAGCGCGCGAAGGTAATGGAGCTGTTCGTTCTAGCCACCGAGCCGGCCCGAACCCGTGGACGCTTTGACTTTGGCGCGAGCGACCTGGCCGGGCGCATTCGCGACGCCGGTATGGCACTGAGCTTCGAACAGGGCTACTGGCATACACCTCCCGCAGATGCAATCTTCCTGCATCGCAAGCTGGGCGGATTGTACTTGCTGGCTGCACGCCTGCGTGCAAAGGTCGACGTACGCATTATCCTCGAACGGTATCTGCATCATGAGTGATTCCTTAAATCCAGAAACCCGTATGCAACTTAAATTTCACGTCAGTTGCACCCTGGCGGCCATGTTGTTGCTGGCTGGTTGCACCAGCTCGCCCAGCAAACCACAAAACCAGCAGCTATTACCGGAATGCGGCTGGCTACCAAATTGCGTTAACAGCCAATCCGGCCGTGGCGCACAAGCCAGCGAGCCGATCAGCGCGAATGCACAGCAGTGGCAGCAACTAAAAGCGTGGATTGCACAACAGCAAGATTGGGAAGTTATAGTTAATGACAGTAATTTCATACAGGCGGTTGTCAAAACACCGACACTGAGATTCAGGGACGACGTGCAATTGCTGTTTCTTCCTGATGAACAAATCATTCAGGTGCGATCTTCTTCCCGACTTGGCTTGAGCGACCTGGGCACCAATGCAAGACGCGTCGAAACACTTCGACATCAACTCATGCTGGAGGCAGTTCAATGAGCACACAACCCCCTGTAGTGGCTCAGTATGCTGATCCAGTACCTCCGACGGTCTTCTACGATGGTGGCTGCCCGTTGTGTCGCCGCGAGATCGCCCACTATCGCCGCATCGACAGCACCGAGAGGTTGCGCTGGGTAGATGCAATGACCGAACCCGAGGCCCTTGCCCGGCATGGCCTCTCCCTGCAGCAGGCAATGGCTGAACTGCATGTGCTGGACGGGGATGGGCGCTGGCAGCGGGGAGCAGATGCCTTCCTGGTCATCTGGCAGCAACTGCCGGCATACCGATGGCTGGCGCAGCTGGTGACAGCCCTCGGCTTACGTCGCCCGCTGCGGTTTTTCTACCGCCACTTCGCCGCATGGCGCTATCGCCAACGCTGCGGAAGCGACAGCTGCGCAACCAGTGAGCGGGTGCGAGGGCGCTGATACGCACCTGCACCGGCAGTGGCAACAATGGCTGGCATCACGCTCACCGGTTCGGTACGGGGTCCTTACACGCTGCGTATGCCGCCAGATTAAAAGTCGTTCGCGAAACCTTAACAGACTGAACCTTTCCACAAGCGATGGGCATACTGATGTAACGGTTCCTCGACAGCCAGGCGTCGCATTCCCAGTGATTCGAAAAAACCGATTGCATCCTGCTGCGCCTTGACCAGCAAGCCGTCGTATTGCAGCTGGCAAACAGCTGCCTCGGCAGCACCGAAAAGCTGCCGCCCGATGCCTTGACGATGATGCGACGCATCAACATATATGCCATGTAACAACAGCGAACGGTATTCGGCGGGTGCGTCCTTCGCATCAGCCTCTTCCCAGGCGGCAACACCCACGATCTTCCGCGTCTGCTCCTCTGCCAACACCATATCCAGATGCACGAGGTCCTGAGAGGTATAGCGGAAGACTGGCAGCGACAGGCGCTTGACCCTTTCCGGCAACGCCCATGTCATTACCGCCGCCTCGATCACCCGGTTGACGGAATCAAGGTCGGTCTCAACGACAGGGCGTATGCGAATCCCGCTGCTGTATATTTCAATCACGACATCGATAAGTAAAACAATTGACCATGGCGATATTAGCCTGCCCTCGCTGCGCTAGCCAGCTTGCAGCCATTCAACATCCTGGCCCGTATCAGCGCTGCATGCATGTGCATGGCGAATTCGCAATTTGGCACGAAAATCAAATAGCAAGGCCCTTCCTGTTGATTACCATTGAAGCCCCCCGGCCATTATCCTGTGCTATTCCTCGGCAAACAGCGACGCACGGGCGGCCTCCACCACCGCGGAGACCACGGGGTGCGTGACCCTGCGTTCGACGGAGATGGCGTAGAAACGCTCTTGCACCTCATCAACCCGACCAATCGCGGTCACCTGGTACTGCCACTCTACCTCGGCCTCGATCGCCGCGGGTGCGATAAAGATCCCCGCGCCCTCTTGCCCAAAAACCTTCATCAGTGCGCTATCATCAAACTCGGCAATCATGCGCGGATGGATACGATGCTTATCCAGCCATTGGTCAATGCCGGAACGCAGCTGAGTACCGCTGCTCGGCAACAATATCGGTGCGCCATCCAGGCAGCGGGGGAAATCACCCTTTAGCTTCTTTTTCAGTTTCTCTGTAGCAAAGAAGCTGACCGCACACTCACCGAGCTTGTGGCTGAAACCCCGGGTACTGACCGTAGGCGGGATGGGACGGTCGGCCAGCACCAGATCAAGCCGGTGTACGGCCAGTTCTGCCAATAGCGTATCGAGACTCGCCTCGCGGCAGACCATGCGCACCGGCTCCGGCATCTGCAGCGCAGGCGCAAGAATACGATGGGCGATGGACTTGGGCACCACATCGACCACACCTACCCGGAATAGCTGGGGACGACCTTCCGGAAGCTGGTGTATCACCTCTTCCAGTTCACCACCCAGCGAGAAGATTTCATCGGCATAGCTCAACA
>JAQBDO010000346.1:0-6095 GCA_032124375.1 Gammaproteobacteria bacterium | reverse complement strand
TTGTGGCCGATAGCACGCGTTTACCGTTTCCATCAGCAACCATGTTTCAAGTGATCGGGAACGGCAAGTATCCCCCAAACCGGACGTTTAGCCGTGGCTAATATAAAAAACCACTTAATGACAAAGAACGACCCGAAGTGGACACTCGGGAAATATGGATGAATAAGAAAACCGCTTGACAATATAAACAGCTGCACAATAATTATTCATATAAAAAAGGGGGGCGAATCATGATTCAATGCAGACCTGTCTTCATGCTTTTTTGAGCCGCCTTGCTTGCGGCTCCTTCACAGGCCGCGATCGTCTACAGCGGCTCTATCATAACTAATGCCTGTGGCAACCGCACCGAAACAAGCGGTGTTGGTTTAAATCAAACCAATTTGGGCAGTGTCGCCCCCGGCCTGAGCTGCTCGTCCTTGGCTCAAAATGATGCGGCGCCCGGCCAGGTCAGGATTAGCGCGGTGAGTTCGGTCAACGGTGCCGCAGCTTATGGGGAATCGAAGACTAATTCGACGGCGCAGTTTGCAATCGATGACCTGTTCATCACTGGCCCCGGTGCTACCGCCAGCGGTGTCCTGCGGCTCAACGTGGATGGAATCTTGAACCTGTCGACGTCGGTCAGTGGTACCCAGCCAAGTGCATACAGCTATGCATACTGGGGACTGAGAATCGACTCTACGTTTGATCAGGGATACACGAACCGCAACGAGAGAGTATTCATCCTGAACGAGGATGGGGAAATCAGAGTAGACACGCCCGCCGAAGGCTCATTTGGGGTACTATCGGGCTATCAGGGTGGCGCTACGATCGTGGACCTTGCCTTTTCAGACCTTCCCACCAACACCAACCAGAATTTTTTCCTGACGGTAACCTGTGAAGCGCAAGCCGTAGCTGTTGGGTGCGTCGAGCCCGGCCTGTGTAACAGCTGGACGGCAGGTTCCGGCAGTACGATCAACTTCATGAATACGGTGTCTCTGGTCGAGGGTCAGGCGGCCTTCGTGTTTGATGAAGCAGGATTCCTCGCTAATTCGGCGAGTCTCAACCTGCAGGACAATGTCTGGCAAGGGGTCGTACCATTACCTGGTGCCGCTTTCTTATTCAGTTCAGGTCTGCTTGGTCTAGTTTTTATAACACGACGCAAAAGAACAGTGTAATGACCTAAATGGGTTTTACCGAGATTAGGTTTCGGTGGTCATTTTTGTTTCATGCTAAAGGTCTGTTGTTGGCCGACAGCTGCCTAACAGGAACTCCGCACTAGCCTGGTCGCCTGTATCCGGGAACGACTGCTTTGCCGCCGTAATGCGACATAGGGACTGATTCTAAATAAGATTTCGCTAAAAGTCGGGAGACGACCCTTGTACGTCGTTCAAGCTGAGTATCTGAACGGCTGAAAATCAAGAGTGGGTTCAATTGATCGACGCAACACTTTATCTTTAAAAGACGAAAAGATGGAGTGTTGAAAATGAAATACAGGAGTCGAGTATATTATTCGGCTGAACAAAGAGCCGAGATGTGGGATCGCTGGCAACGTGGCTAATCTATAAACTCAATTGGACGAGCTTTTGATCGGGGCCACTCATCAATTTCCGGCCAGTTTGTACGAGCGGGCGGTATTCGTCCTCCTCCACGACAGCGTTCATGGTTAGCGTTGACGCTTGCAGAGCGAGAAGAGATTTCACGGGGGATAGCCGGCGGTCTTTCCTTGCGCGCTATTGCCAATCAATTAGAGCGCTCCCCCCCCTCTATAATTAGCCGGGAAATTACTCGTAATGGTGGTCTTGAGGATTATCGGGCCAATCAGGCAGATAAAGCTGCCTGGGATAGAGCGCATCGTCCGAAACACTGTAAACTGGCTGGTAGCCCTATACTGCGGCGCATCGTAGCAAGAAAGCTCAGGTCACATTGGTCACCTGAGCAGATTGCGGGT
Source organism: Gammaproteobacteria bacterium (assembly GCA_032124375.1). Lineage (GTDB taxonomy): Bacteria > Pseudomonadota > Gammaproteobacteria > UBA9214 > UBA9214 > UBA9214. The sequence goes on along the minus strand of JAQBDO010000346.1, from coordinate 4,168 downwards.
TGGTTGAAAAGAGCATATGTGGGGAACGAGAGCCATCAGGTGTCACACGAAACGATTTATCGCAGTCTGTTTATCCAGGCCCGGGGCGTGCTGAAAAAAAGAACTGCTTAAGTATCTTAGAGCCAAGCGAACGCTACGCCGGCCCAAGCATGCCAGCCTGAAGGGTAAGGGGCTTGGACAAATCACCAACGCAGTGTCTATCCGAGTGCGGCCGGTCTCTGTGGGAGATAGAGCAGTGCCGGGTTACTTGGAAGGTGATCTCATTGCCGGTTCGAACAATAGCTGCATCGCAACGCTGGTCGAACGCCATACGCGTTACGTGATGCTGGCAAAAGTCCTTGGCAAGGATACTGAAACCGTGGTCAATGCGCTGGTCAAGCAGGCCCGTGCATTACCTAAGGAACTCTATAGGTCACTCACCTGGGATCGTGGCAGTGAGATGGCAGATCATTAGCGATTTACGCTGGCGACGGACATTGATGTTTACTTCTGTGACCCACAAAGCCCCTGGCAGCGAGGTTCCAACGAAAACACCAATCGTTTATTGAGACAGTATTTTCCCAAAGGCACTGACTTGTCGGTACACTCTCAGGCGAAGCTTGGCGCTGTCGCCAGACAGTTAAACGAACGGCCGAGAAAGACCCTGGAATTTGAAACACCAGCAGAATGAGTTAATGCATGTGTTGCATCGATCGGTTGAGCCGACAAAGCAGAAACGGACATACAGGTGACATCTTCCACTTGCGGAGGCCTCTCATCATGCCCCGGGAAGGTGCGCATAGTTTTGCAAGCCGGGGTCCGGTGCGGGGCTGCGGTATTCTTGTCTGTGGATTATATCTCATTGAATATGTGGATTAATTTTGTTATATTACTGTCAGTGATTGTTTCACGCAAAATCAGTGCAAGGGTCTGACCGGACATGTCCAGCAAGAATGGAGGGCTGCACCTCGTACTGATCAGTGTTCATGGCCTGATCCGCGGGCATGACCTGGAACTGGGTAGTGATGATGACACCGGTGGCCAGACCCGCTATGTCGTGGAGCTTGCCCGCACCCTGGGTGGGCGGGACGATGTGGCGCGGGTGGACCTGCTGACCCGGCGGGTGATCGACACAACGGTCAGCCCGGATTATGCATGCCGGGAAGAACACCTCACCGACAAGGTCAGCATCATCCGCATCGATTGCGGCGAAGACGCCTACCTTCCCAAGGAGCAGTTGTGGGATTGCCTTGACACCTTCGCAGACAATGCCCTGAGCTTCATCCGCGAGAACCAACTAACGCCGGATATCATCCACAGTCATTATGCGGACGCCGGTTATGTCGGCATCCGCTTGTCGAGCCAGTTGGGAATCCCGCTGCTGCATACCGGCCACTCGCTGGGGAGGGTGAAGCGCCAGCGGTTACTGGCCAGCGGCCTGAAGCGGGATGAAATCGAACGTCATTACAATATCTCCCGGCGCATCGAGGTTGAGGAGGATGTGCTGGGTGTGGCGGACCTGGTGATCACCAGTACCCACCAGGAAATCGAGGAACAATACGGCTTGTACAAGCACTACCAGCCCGAACAGATGACGGTCATACCCCCGGGCACGGAACTGGATCTGTTTTTCCCGCCAGACGGCAGTGAGCAGCACAGTCCAATGCAGCGCGAACTGGCGCGCTTCCTCAATCAACCGGACAAACCGATAATCCTGGCGATGTCACGACCGGACAAGCGCAAGAACCTGGGCACCCTGCTGGAGTTGTATGGCGAGTCCGCTGAGTTGCAGAGAGCCGCCAACCTGGTGATCATTGCCGGTACCCGGGATAACATCAGTGAAATGGCCAGCAGGCCGCAGGAAATACTGACCGACCTGCTGCTGACCATTGACCAGTACGACCTGTATGGCAAAGTGGCCTATCCGAAACACCATCAGCAGGATGATGTCCCGGCCCTCTACCGCCTGGCGTCCGCCAGTGGTGGTGTGTTCATCAATCCCGCGCTGACCGAACCGTTTGGACTGACCCTGATCGAGGCCGCTGCCAGCCACCTCCCGATCGTGGCGACTGAAGATGGCGGGCCGCGCGATATCACCGGCAATTGCCACAACGGTTACCTGATTGACCCGCTTGACAAGTCTGACATCAAGAAGGCCCTGCTGAAGATTCTCAGTGATACGAAGACCTGGCAGACGCTGGCAGATAATGGTCTGGCGGGAGTGCGGCGCTACTATTCCTGGCAGGCACATGTAAAGCAATACCTCGAAGCCGTGCACGCCACCGTGAACCGGGCCGAGTCCCCGGTTCGTGCGCCACTGCGTCGTTCACCATCGCTGTACCATGACCGGGCAATTTTCAGTGATCTTGATCAGAACCTGCTGGCGGATCCGAAGTCACTGGCGAGCTTTATCAGTGTGATGCGGGAGAATCGCAAATGCGTGACTTTTGGTATTGCCACGGGGCGGCGGCTGGACGCTGCGCTGCGCATGATGAAGCAATACGGTATTCCGCAGCCCGATGTATTGATCACCAGTCTGGGTACGGAAATCCACTACGCCCCGCGCCTGACGGCTGATGATGCCTGGGTGCATCACATTGACCACCTCTGGAACAGGAAGACGGTTTTACGAATCCTTGCGGATCTGCCAGGTATCCAGCTGCAGCCCAAAACCGAACAGAGCGATTTCAAGATAAGCTATTACATCGACCCCAACCATGCACCGGGCCTGGAGGAAATCAACGACCTGCTGCATCAGCATGAACAGACCGTTTCGGTGTTCATGTCATTTGGGCAATTTCTCGATATCGTGCCTGTGCGCGCCTCGAAAGGCTTTGCGCTGCGCTGGTTCGCTGACCAGTGGGGGATCCCGCTGGAGCATATGCTGGTGGCGGGCGGTTCCGGTGCTGACGAGGACATGATGCGTGGTAATACCATGGCGGTTGTCGTCGCCAATCGCCACCACGAGGAACTCTCGGCGCTGGCAGATGTGGAGCGCATCTATTTCGCAAAACAGCCATATGCGGCAGGCATCCTCGAGGCGATCGAGCACTACCAGTTCTTCCGCAGCTGCGAGGTGAGCGAGGCATGAGCACCCGTCTGCTGTTGTGTTCCGACCTCGACCGCACCTTGCTGCCTAATGGTCAGCAGCCTGAGTCACCTGGTGCGCGGCAGAGGTTTGCCCGGTTTGTGTCACGGCCGGAAGTGACGCTGGTGTATGTGACCGGCAGGCACCGGCAGCTGGTGGAGCAGGCGATTACCAATTACCGCCTGCCGCGGCCTGATTTTGTCATCGGGGATGTGGGTACCACGATCTTCGAGGTGACGGAAAACGGTTGGCGGCTGCAACAGGCGTGGCAGGATGAAATTGCGCCCGACTGGGCCGGACTGTCACGTGCGGATATCAGTGCACTGCTGGACGGTATCAAGCTGCTGCGGCTGCAGGAAACGGCAAAACAGAATATTCACAAAGTAAGCTATTTCGTACCGCTGTATGCCAATCACGTTGCTTTGCTCAATGAAGTCCGGCAGTGTTTGGCGAAGCATGATGTCAATGCCAGCCTGGTGTGGAGTGTTGATGAGCCTGCCGGTTTAGGTTTGCTCGATGTGCTGCCATTGCGGGCCAACAAGCTGCATGCCGTGGAATTCCTTATGCATCAGTGCGATTTCTCCTACAGTGACACGGTGTTTGCCGGTGACAGCGGCAATGACCTGGCGGTGCTCGCAAGTGCTATACCGGCAGTACTGGTGGCCAATGCCAGCGAGGATGTGCGTACGGCGGCGCAGCAGCAGGCCGCTGCGCTCGGCCATTCCAGCAAGCTCTATCTGGCCGGTGGCGGATTGCTTGGCATGAATGGCAATTACAGCGCCGGGGTGCTGGAGGGTGTAGTGCATTTTATTCCCCGGACAGCGGCATGGCTGGAGCAGTGACTGGCGTGCCAGGCAGCATGACCGGTTTTTCAGACCAGCGTCCGGTGATATTCGGGGAGGTCCTGTTCGACCGGTTTCCCGACGGCAGTGTAGTGCTTGGAGGTGCACCCTTTAATGTCGCCTGGCACCTGCAGGCCTTTGGCGTGGCACCCCTGTTTATTTCCCGGGTGGGGAATGATGCCCTCGGCCGCACGATACGTGACACCATGCATGCCTGGGAGATGGACACCTCCGGGCTGCAGCTCGATTCCGCCCATCC
>JAQBDO010000345.1:0-3763 GCA_032124375.1 Gammaproteobacteria bacterium | reverse complement strand
GGAAAGGCGCAGTCGTGTTGTTTGTCCCTGAGCCTGAAATGGTCAAGCAGGGGACGGGCCTCGGCGGGCAGCGCGACAACGATATTAATCATCGGGCGCTGTCAGCCAGTGGATACATCAGGGAAAGCCTGCGCTGCTGGTCGCGACAGGCGTCGGCCAGGGTGTTGTTGTCACGTTTCACGGCGCCTTGCAGCATGATCGCTATTTTTTCATGCAATGTTTTCAAGGTGACTGCATGGTCCTGATCGCCGAGGCAGCCGGCTGCGAGCATCTTTTCCAGCGCCTGAATACGGAAACGGTCCATGCCCCAGTAACGCCGTGACAACTGGTCTTCGTGTCCGCCGACTTTAATGACCAGCGGCTGGTCGACATACAGTACCGGGTAGACTGCGCAGATTCTCAACCACAAATCATAGTCCTCGCAGGCGGGCAGGGTCTCGTCAAACAGGCCGACAGCCTCGAACAGCTCGCGGTGAATCATGACGGCCGAGGGTGAGATGACGCACAAAGGCAAACACTGAAGGTAAATATGGCCACCGACCTTGGCATGCTTCTTCATGGGGTTAACGCGCTTGCCGTTGCGGATCCAGGTTTCATCGCTGTGACACAGTCGGTAACCGGGGTTCGCAGCAAGGGCCTGTTGTTGATGTTCCAGCTTGCCGGGTTGCCAGCGGTCATCGGAATCCAGCAGCGCAATCCAGTCTCCGCTGGCAGCGCTGATGCCGGTATTTCGAGCACTGCTGACGCCCTTGTTGTGCTGGTAGATATAGCGCACTTGCGGGTAATGACCGGTCACCCGTTGCCGGGTCGTGTCAGTGGAACCATCGTCCACGACGATTACCTCATGGGGAGCCAACGTTTGTGCGTAGACCGAGTCCAGTGCCGCGGCCAGTTGCTCAGCGCGATTCCAGCTGGGAATAATGACCGATATTTTCATAGTGCGTCGTCCGGGGCGGGAGTGCCGCTCACAGGCCCGGTGTCCCTCCGAGAGGCGCTATTCTAGCAGATGGTATGCCTCTGGCTGCGTGCCTGCGCGGCGCGCGCGCCTGGTTGATGACTGGGGCCACCCTGACGGCTGATGAGGAACGGCAGACCGTTGACGATGTGCCGAAAAGCTGACGCTTATGAGCTACTGAACAGTCGACATGCAGTCGTACATCTGCTTCCGTACGATTTCCATCAACTCATCCATGGTCAGGCTGTCAGGTACATGCTTAATATCTGAAAACCATATGTTTTCTACTGTACCATCGGTTTCTGCCCGCTGCTTTGTCAGCAGTGGCAGACCGACAAAGATGCCTTGCTGGCCATCATCCAAACCGACTGTAATCAACTGTAATTCAAGTGTTTTCATGCCGATTTCTCCATTATTCCTGGCCTGGAAGTGCAGGGCAGGTTTTTTGTCGTTTCGACATATGTACTGCATCTTGCGTGCCAGACATAAGGGTCAGGCGTTGCTTGTGCCGTTGCGGCGTGCCGAGAGCCAGCGCCACAGGCTGCCGCTGGGCCGGTCATGGCCGGTGCAGATGTAGTTGAGTGCATGGGTATTTCTGGCGGTCCAGCGCATGTGGGTTTCGGCTGTTGCATGGCCGCAGATCAGCAGCTGGTCGCCGACCCGTAGCGGGGTGTCATTGTCCGGTACCAGTAGTTCGTCATGGTTCTGGTGTTTGAGGTACAGGGCCACACAGGGCAGCGCAGACTGGGTATGGCGAGGGTCTGTCAGCAGATCCTTTACCGTAACGGTCATGCCTTCGTGGAGCAGGTGTGTGACGGCCGGTGACTGTATTGTCGAAATGGTTTGTGACCAGGATTCAGGTGGCTGGTCACCGAGTACACCAACAATCCGGCTCACCAGTACATTGGCCCAGTCATCACTCTGCAGGACTGCCATGCGCAGAAAATTTGTCAGCAGTGGTGTCGTCAAAATGTCCACCACCCGCTTGCCGATTATCCTGCCTTCATGCATGCTGATATCAATATTGGCCGCTGCAAAAATGGCGTCGTTATTGTTGCCATTCTGCCGGGACACGGTGAACAGGTTCCTGTTGAGTTCCAGGGCTGTCATGATGATAGACAGGTTGTTGGCATCATTGTCTGTGCCGGCAATCAGGCCGTCGGCATGCTCAATGCCGGCTTCACGCAGCGTGATTGCCTCGGTGCCGCGTCCAACGATGGTGCCTTCAGGGGCATCGGTACCTTCAGGATCTGACTCAACAATGATTGTTTTTATACCCTTGAATGACAGGCTCTTTTGTATAGCCTTGCCAAAGCGGCCATAGCCACACAGCACCCATGTACCTTTTGGCGGTGCAGTAAATTTGCTAAGGGGTGCCTCGTGGAGGCTGGTCATCCATTCATAAACAAGGTACATGCTCGGTGACTTGAACATCATCGCAAAACGCTCGGCAAAGGTATCGAACGGATTGATGATGGTATCGGTGCCGAAGGAAGCGATGTTTGCCGCTGCATCATCTGATTCGGCGCGACAAATCACCGCTATTCCGGGTGCCAGCAGTTTGCTGGTGATGGCGACAGTCAGGTTGGTATGGTCATCGCCGGTGAGGGCGATGACGCCGGCACAGCGCTGATTGCACAGTCCAGCAGCGACAAGAGAAGACGAATCTGTAACGTCAGCGACAAGACCGGGAATGCGCAGCGGTAAATCTTCCAGTTGCAGGGAGTGAATTTTCGATTCGTCGCGGTCAATGATAACGCTGTGTATGCCATGTTCTGCCAGTTCCCTGATGACCAGTTGCCCGGCATCACCGAGTCCGCAAACCAGGTAGAAGGGGTTGCGTATACGCCGCACCTCACGAGTGAAGTTTGTGAGAGCAAGGACACGCCGGAAGGCCTGGTCCTGAACCAGCGAAAACATCGAGCCGATCGCATACAGCCAGGAGATCACTGTCATGTACATGGCAACGGTTGTCCAGATGCGTTGCGGGTCGGTAAAAGGGTAGGGGATTTCTCCGAAACCGATGGTGGAGCCCATGAAGCTGACGAAGTAGAAGGCGTGGAAAAAACTCATCTGCCAGGGGTTGCCCTGGTCGTCCATGCCGGGTATCAGTACCAGGCCAAGCATGGAGATCGCATAGGCAAGGATGATAATAATCAGCGGCACGCGCATGCGCCGCAACAGCAGGTAAAAAATATTGTGCATGGCCTGCGGGCCTAGCGGCGGAACATAACGGTTTCAGTGACGAGAATAATCACCGAAGTGATGTTTGCCAGTAGTGCGCCGCCGGAGAGTGACACGATGCTCGACATGATGCTGGGTGTCATGCCGATATCGGTGGCATGTACGGTGATGGTCCAGACAATCACCGCTGCAATCAGCTGCAGGTCGGCGACCAGGCTGGTTGCCAGCAGCACGGCACCGATGTGCGCGCGATCACCGAACTTCATGATGGTGGCTATCAGGCTGACCACCAGGGCGGCAAACAGTTCATATATATTATGGTGTGTGTGGTCATCCAGATCCCCGATAAAGAAACCAAAGTTCAGCGTCAGTGCCAGCACAATGAAGAATGCGAAAACCACCTTTTCCAGATTCATGCCCAGTTCCTCTTTGTTGTACAACCACGGCGGGAATTCCCCGCATCTGGCTGCCACCGTAGCAAAGCGTTGTTGCGATAACAAATCCGGTTACGGACGGGATTGATATCTGTGCTGTGCCGTCCGACAATGGCGTATGACTCCCGGTCCCCCTGATGAGGAAACACTGGCGCTGCTGCAGGCGCGTGTAGGCAAGATCCATCTCCGG
>JAQBDO010000344.1:0-7012 GCA_032124375.1 Gammaproteobacteria bacterium | reverse complement strand
GAGTATTACGCCAGCAAACGCCAGATACCTGCCGGCAACGTCATCCATGTGACATTCAAACCGGGCAACAACATTATGCAGCCGCACGAGTTCAACAAGCTCAAGGCAGACATTGACCGACAAACACCCTCTTCGGTACAGGCCTATGCGCTGACCTGGACTGCCCCCTACAGGGTGGGGTGCATGTCGATAACCACCGCAGTTGCGGCCGGCTTTAATGAAGACTTCTGCGCCAGGGGCTGCCAGCCGACCAGGGCAAGCCCCTACTTCAACAGCAGCAGCACACAACCGTTTACTGACTTTAACTGGCGTCCGGCCATCATGCTGGCCGGAGAAGATCTCGCCTCTGTAAAGGAATTGATTGACCGCGGTGTGGCCGCCGATGGCACCCACCCGGATGGTAGCGCCTATCTATTGAGCACCTCAGACAAGGCCAGGAATACACGCGCACGCTTCTACCCGGGTGTAAACATCATGCAATCCGATCGTTTCAAGGTAAAAATAATTAACGCTGACAAACTGACTCAACGCACTGACATCATGTTTTATTTCACCGGCCTGGTGTCGGTTGACGGCATAGACAACAATAGCTACCGACCCGGCGCCATTGCCGACCATCTGACATCAGCGGGTGGACAACTTACGGGCAGCAGCCAGATGAGCAGCCTGCGCTGGCTGTCCGCTGGCGCGACCGGCAGCTACGGTGCGGTGGTAGAACCCTGCTCATTTGTGCAGAAGTTCCCGCGCCCGAACATAGTCATCGACCGCTATCTGAACGGTGAAACACTGCTGGAGGCCTACTGGAAAAGTGTTGAATGGCCTGGCCAGGGGGTATTCATCGGCGAACCACTGGCCGCTCCGTTCAGGAAGTAGTTACATAATCTCTTCGCGTTTATGCCATTCGCCATACAAGGCCTCGATCGACAAACGGTATTCCTTTATATCACCGGATAATGCCTTCTCAACCGCATCCCCCACAGCACGGGCGGTCTCCACCCGCTGCAGGAACACATAGTCTGCACCCGCCTCATAGAGAGCCTGACTCTCGGATAATTCAATAGCGTTCGCGATAATCACCGCCTCCGGGTTGATGTGGCGCACGCCTTTCACCAGCTTGCGATTGCTGGTCCCTTTCAGGACATCGTCCGGAATCGTGCATACTACTACCCGCGCCCGGTCGACCCCCGAGTGATGCAAGGTTTCCGCATTACAAAGATCCCCGTATTTAACAGTGACGCCAAGGGTAGCTATCTTTGGATGCAGATTGACATTGAAGTCCACCACCAGCGTGCTGGCAAGCATCTCGGGGTGATCCCTGCCAATATCGTGCAGCAGCGATGAAGCCGTTCGATGAAAACCGAGCAGTGCCAGACTATAACTCTCGTTCTCTCCCGCCTGCTTTTGCAGGGGCTCCCTGAAACCCAGTTTTCCCAGCAACGTCGACAGGCTGTCATGTATGGCATCTGCCTTGTCAAACAACAACGGAGTAAACAGTGCAGTAATAACAAATGCAAAGATAACAGCACTGGTCAGCGCACCCGATATATGTCCCAGCTGCATGCCAATAAAACAGATGACCAGGCTGAATTCCGAAATCTGCCCCAGCCGTACCGATGTCACCATGGAGTTACGCCGATCCAGCCCGGAGAAGTACAACAATGGAAAGATAACCACATAGCGGGCCACTACTGCAATGACTGCCAGCAATGCTGCAAGTAGCAGCACGTTCACGCCTTCCGGCATTGGTATAGTCATGCCCAGACCCACAAAAAACAGGGTCACGAAAAAATCCCTCACCACACTTACCTTGCTGATTATTTCGGTACTGTAAGGCAGACTGGCAATCGTTGCACCGGCAATGAGCGCGCCCATCTCGGCACCCACACTCATATGTAAATCAAACTTGAACAACCAGTTCGTCAAGACATCAAGGTAAACACCCAGCAGCACAATCATAAAACACCAGGATATTGCTGCAGCGAATACAACCTCGGGTTTTTTGGCAACCCACTTAAAACCGATAGGGATAATAAACTTCGCAATGAACATTGCCAGCGCAGCCAGTACCGCTATCCCCAGGAATGACAACAAAATCGGCGCAAGCTCCGGCGCACTAAAATTGGGCTGCACCGCAATCACGCCTATAGCCCAGATATCCTGAAAGATCAGCAGACCAAGGGCTATGCGTCCAGCCTCGGTATCCAGCTGAAAGGTTTCCTGAAAGAGCTTGACGACCAGCAGTGTCGACGAGGCCGCAACGACAAACCCTATGTATAAAGGTGCATAACTACCTGACAACAACTCCCCGCCTATTCCCAGCATCAGCAGCAGCTTGGTAACAACAACACCAAATGCAACACATAACGGGTATTGCAGCAGTCCGGAAACAATCAGAATTCGTCCGCTGGCAAGTAGTTTGCGCACATCGATTTCAAGACCGATCAAATAGAGCAGCAGAATCAAACCCAGCTGAGAGATCGTTTCGATATTGCCCGGGTCTGTCACGATTTGCGTGCCGATCGGACCAACCAGCACACCCGCCACCAGGTAAGCGGCAATCTCGGGAATATTCAGACGAACAAAGACAATAGCGAGCAGACCTGCAAATACAATACACAGACCGATATCCCGAACCAGCGAAGGCAAGCCACCGGTTGATGCCCACACTGAAACAGGAAACAGTGCCAGCAAACAGCCAGCGCATAACAAACGTGAAATTGATTTTCCTTTCATACACCAACGACAGGATCATTAATAATGGTTCGACACAGAGTACACGACATTACGGCAAGCACAGTCTGTTTTTCAAGCTGCATACAGCCGTGCCCCCGAGGGGCGGCGCGTTGAAATCGTACCTCAGTACAATATACACAAACTGCATGCTCCCGCTAGGCTGTTACCAGAACGTCAATAAATACCAACAATAATTCTGGAGATCACGTCATGCGGAGCAAAAGGAGAGCGCAGCTTCAAAAATCTGTGCGCATACGACTGGCAGAGAAGCCAACCACCTTGACACTGATAACCCGCATTGTTGAATCCGCCTTTACCGGTGGTATGTTACTGATACTTGCCTTTGGCAGCATGATAATAACATTCATGTATTACAACCATTTTTCAACCGAAAACTTACTGGTACTACTGATTGGAACAGTTATTGTGAGTGCTTTCTGCCGCGGTTGCCTCGCCTGGCAGCATGACTTGAATGAGTACCAAAGGTACAAATCAGAAATGCGGCACACTCAAAAAATGAAGGAATCGCATTAAGGTGCAATAGACAAACCACCGCTGCTCACCACGCTTGCCAGGGCGGCATAGATACCCCTCCCGTTCTATGCCGCTTCACGCCTCAAGGACGAGGCGTATTTTATTCCAGCACCATAAAAAACGGCGGCACAAACGCCGCCGTCTATAAAACAGCCCTTCGACAGTACAACTTGCCTCAGTTAAATTATGACAAAAGGCTCCATACTACCCAGCCAATCGTCGTAACAACCAGACAGATAAGCCAGAAGGTACCCAGTATCATTATCCCGTGAGGATGCTCCATAATCGTCTCCCATGTGTTAATCCCATGAATACTATCTATGAGTGCATCCCTCGCTCCCCGGCAAGAATATTCCAGCTTTCAACTGAATGACAGAAATATATTGTGCTCGCATAACCGAAATAAAATAAACACATCCCGCCCTCCAATGTGTCAAATATTCGTCGAGCACAGTATGGGGAAGCACACCCGGATCCGCGCCAAAAAAAGCGGCCTGCGGGCCGCTTTTCAAAACACATCTACAGGAAGAGAGTCAATGCAGCGTCTTTCTCATTATCGTTATACCAATCAGACCAATAATTGCCGAACCAAGTAACATCGCTTCATCCGAGACCATGTCAGCTATGGCTGTTTGCCGAGTTGTGCGGACCACAAGTCCATTTACAACTTTCGCGGTTTGCTGTTTAGATACATGAAGTTCACTGCTCGAAGCATTGGCCGACACGGCCAGGCCGGCAGAAAAAACACACGCAAACGCCAGACCAATCAGGCGTAACTTGCTCATTTTTTAACCTCCCTTTGAATGCTTTTACTCCAGACAACACCAGTCAGATAGATTTTGACCGGGGCTATTAAACGTAGACCAACTTTTACGAAAAGCAAGAAAAACAGATTTCAGAAACTTAACTGCTTGTTTACTAGAAATATGTTTAGCCCATCCAGGGCGCCCTCTGAATCAGTGACGTAGCCCGGATGGAGTGAACTCTGACAAATCAGCTGGACGAGGCTGTTGGTGATCACCCCACTGGGACGGTATCTGGATGATGGCTCACGATGAAACACCTCTGGTCGAATGAATTCGCCCCCTTCTGATAACAGCAGGAATATATTTTGTTGCCCACTCAATCAGGGGAAGACTCATTTTTCCAGGTCCGGGTCCAGGGCGGTGAGGTACCGGTCATACGCAAGGTGATTATCGAATATCGTGAAAAAAAGGCGCCCCGTGACATCATGTATTGACCTGCCCAACCTCAAGCGACGTGGGTTAAGCTGAGGTTGGAACGAGGCACCCCGTGGCTCAGTGCCACAATTGAGGAGGACAGGTCAATACATGATGTCTAGCAGGGCAGGTTTTCAACCGCTGGCAGGCAGGGCGGGATTGCAAATTGTATATCCATGGTCTCGGCCAGCTTTAGTATCTCCAGCAATATGCGCTGGCGCTCGTCCTGTTCAACCTGATTGTCGGATACGTCCAGCAAGAAATTGACGAGGATGTACAGGCCGTATTCTCCGAAGTCGTCAAACCTGATCCGGAACCACTTCTTGCAGGTGTGTGGACCGTCCTCGATGAGTTGTTTAATCGCTGCAACGAACTGCTCGACTTTATCAGCCGGTGTTGCGTAGCTGATGTGCAGAACAGTCCGTACGGCCCTTAGTTTCCGCATCGCCATGTTATCGACGACAGTGTTCACCAGGTGGTTACTGGGAATCGAAATCAGGGAATTATAGAAGGTGCGTATGCGGGTACTGCGAAACCCGATGCTCTCAACGATACCTTCTACATTGTCAATCTTTATCCAGTGGCCCACACGGAACGGTTTTTCGAACATGATCAGCAGTGAGCCGAGCAGGTTGGCCAAACTGTCTTTGGCCGCCAGTGCTACCGCTATACCACCGACGCCCAGTCCGGCAATCACCGAGTAGGCCGGAATGCCGAGCTGCTGGGCGCCGATCACCAGGATAGTAATGGACAGTATAGTGGCCAGCAGCCGCAGCCCGAGTCGGATCAGTTGGCTGTCGATGCTACCAGTCATCATCTGCTGCGATGAAACTACGCTCTCTGCCAGAACGTGGCTGCCTAACCACACCGCCCAGGTCAACGTGAGTGTAAAGATGGCCCATAATGACAGCGTGGCAACTTCCAGAACGTAGCCGCTGAGCCTCAGGTTAGCTGCGAACACATGAGCAACGATTGGCACCAGAATCAGCAGCGTGACCGCCCGTGCCAGTCGTGACCACTGTGTGCGAAGCTCGGAACCGGAACCGCGCTTTGCCCAGGCATTCGTAGCACGACGCATGAGCAGAAACAATCCGCTGGCAACAAACAGCACAATAACCAGGCCGAACCAGCGCCACACCGGCTGGTCCAGTATGATTATCTTCGCCCAGCTGGGCAGGGCCAGCATCCATTTATACGGGATAACCCTGCGTAGCCCAGTACCACCGTAACGGTAAGTTTCATACCAACCGGCAGTTGCGCCCGGCTGATAGGGAAGATGCTTGATCCTGTTATAGAACTCGGGGAGGCGCTCCACGGTCTCGGTGGAAAACAGGTATTCACCGGCGCGCGGGCCCTCTTCAACACGCGCAATGGTGATTTCCGTACCGGGCAGGGTCCAGCGTTTGAATGGCTCCGATGCCATCGCCGCCGCATCCGGTATCGACTCGAAAGCAGGCAGTTCGAGGTGGTCGAGCACTTCCTTGAGTTGCAGGACACGGTACATCGATACTGATTCTGCCAGCGCCGCCGGTAACTCGTCCAGGTTCAGGGTCCGTCGGGCAAGTTCAAGCCGTTCCATGAGACGGTCAACTTCCTCACGCTCTGTGACCGAGAGATACAGCCGCGATGAGCTGAGGTAGGATTTGACGATCTCCGTCAGCTGCGCATGTCCCTGATTCAGGGTTTCAACGAACCCACTGATTGTTGCGCGTGGACTACTGGTGTCGGCCGGGGTGAGTGGATTGCGCACAGCAGCCCCAAGCGCACCACCAGGGTGCGATAGCAGCAAGATAAGGGACGCAAGGATCAGAGTCTTGATTCGTCGTAATTCGAGCTGCATTACCATAGGACCTCTCTAGAAAAAAGTACGTTATCCCCGCCGCTTGTTGCGGAGTATAAGGGAAAATAGCCCATGCATCCCGAGACAATCCATCCGGACGATGACTATCGGGCGCGCATCCTGCACGATTGCATCGTTGGCCCCGTCGTGCTTTCCGCTGATTGTCCGCCCTCAGTCCGTTATCATTCTGCTAACGTCCGCATTGCTTCTCCAGACGTTCGTTTCGTGCCCCCTAATTAGTGTGATAACGTGCAACATATTCTCTGCGCGCCCGGAGAAGGGATGCCTCGCCGAAAAGAATCATGCGATCCACGCATTCGTCTTTTATAGAACGCACAAATCTTTCTGCAAATGCATTACAGTTGGGCGCTCGCGCCGGGCATCGAACAGGCTTCACGCCCTCTCGATCCAGGTGCCCTCTGAAATCATTCGTGTATTTTGTAGCGCGGTCCATGATGAGGTACCGACTGTTAAAAAAAAACCATCCCCCACGTCTGTCAGGTTGCGGGCCACTTGCTTTATGTATGCGCCATTGAGCGCCGCAGTCACTCCGGCAATGTGTACGGAACGTGTTGAAAGACGGATGATAAACAATACGTAATAGGTCACCAGTCCGCGGGGTGTCCAGACCTCAACCGTAAAGAAATCCATGGTGGCCATCACGTTCCAGTGCGCCTTCAGGAAC
>JAQBDO010000343.1:0-3309 GCA_032124375.1 Gammaproteobacteria bacterium | reverse complement strand
GTGCTTGAGTGGAAGGAGGAGGAAGACAGCGCTGTTGATTTTGTCGATCGTTTCAAGTCAGAAGCTTTCCATGACCGGGTCTATGTACTGACGCCGCAGGGCCGCATTATTGACTTGCCACAGGGCGCAACACCGCTGGATTTTGCCTATGCCGTACACACGGAGGTCGGCCATCGCTGTCGCGGGGCCAAGGTTAACGGGCGAATTGTACCATTGACCTACTCTTTACAGAATGGTGAACAGGTCGAGGTGCTGACTACCCGTCAGGGTGAACCCAGCCGTGACTGGTTGAATACACATCAGGGTTACCTGAAAACATCACGTGCCAAATCACGGGTGCGTTCATGGTTCAAGCACCAGGACTATGAGCATAATGTAACTGCCGGGCGTGGTTTGCTGGATCGGGAATTGCGTCGTTTGGGGGTTACTGATCTGTCACTGGAAAAACTCGCAAATCGCTTCCAGTTCAAGCAGGTTGATGAGTTACTGGAAGCAGTTGGCCATGGGGACATCACCTCCGGTCATCTTGCCAATGCGGTAAACGAGCTGGTGCCGCGGCCACCGACACTGGAAACAACACGCCCCCGGCTGATCAGGAAAGGGCCTTCGACAACGGCAGGCGGGTTTAAAATATCTGGTGTGGGAAACCTGCTGACTACAACGGCACGTTGTTGTAGTCCGGTACCGAATGATCCGATTACCGGCTACATAACGCGTGGTCGCGGTGTCAGCATTCACCGCCAGGATTGCGGTAATGTGTTACGCCTGCAAGGAGAAGACCGTGACCGTTTGATTGAGGTGGAGTGGGGTAGTGGATCTGGCGAAGCCTACCTCGTGGATATTGCGGTTGAGGCCTATGATCGCTCCGGTCTGTTGCGGGATATCACTGTGGTGCTGGCCAATGAGAAAATCAATCTTAACGGGGTTAATACAGCAACTGATGAGCGCGATGGAATTGCACGGATGAGTTTGACGCTGGAAATTTCTGATATCGGACAGCTGAGTCGCGTGTTAACCAAAATCGGGCAGTTGCCTAACGTGGTTGAGGCGCACAGGAAAGTCTAGTTGTCAGCAGTATTCTACTTTTTGCGGATACGCACGATGATCACGCCAGCCAGGCCCAGTGCAAGCAGGGCAAGTGTGCTGGCCTCGGGAATAGCTTCACTTCTACGGGTGATGCCGTTATTTCCTTCCTTCCCATAGGCGAAGTGGTTGCCATTATCGCCGTTATTACCAGGCAGGTTTTCTGGCTGGTCAGCCATGCTGATCATTGATGTGAATAACAGAAAGCTGGCAATTATGTATTTCATGGGTATCACCTGATAGTCGCTATATGGGTCACTCTCTTGTTTGCAAGGTGGGCGGACAATTCCGAACCCGAGTGTTATTTTGCGATATTGGCCGCCAGGCATCTTTATTGAACATTGCGTTGCTAAGCTTAAGGGCAGCCAGCTCCGCGAGTTGTGGGGTGCTTTATGTCAGGCGCTGTACTGCTTGGCTGTGACCCGGGATGCTGTTAATTACTCGCCTTGTACTTTTCTTAAAAGCACTAGCCCTGCAATGGTGAAGCCCAGGATCCATATTGAATCCAGCATGCTTGGTGTAACCCTTGAATCTACCGTGCTGGCTGTTTGAACAGCGCTGTCCCGGGTATTCAGACGGGATGTTTCAACGGACTGGTACTGCGACGGGTTAAAACTGGCAGTTTGTTCTGCTTTTACCAGGACAGATAGCGTGATGAGCGTTATGCACAGGTATATAGCCGTAGCTAGACGTTTATAGCTCATTAAACAATCCTTATTTGGCCTGTTACTGTTTTTCTAGTGCGGCAATTTTTAAAATACAACCATCCTATGTTGTGCCATCGAAAGTCTCAATAAGACATAAGTACCAGATGCAGTCAGCGGGTTTGTCGGCTGACCTGAAGAGGCTTGTACTACAGTACAATATGCAGTCTGCAAGCATTTATATGGCCTGTGTATATGTGCCGTAGAAAATGATAATAATAGTATCTCCCGCCACGTCACATTACGCCTCGAACCCCCGCTTCGAGGCGTGTTTCTATGGCGAAAATAGTGATGCTTTTTCAACGTAGATGTGACGACAGGCAGGGCTGTCTCGTTGAAATTAAATGGTGCCCCGGAGACGATGATTCGGACCTGCGGACCTCACCTTTTCAGGGCCATCGCTTGCGGCGATGTTCTGCGCGGCTTACGCCGCTTGTCGAACGGCTCATTGTTATGTGTCGGACGTTCGTATCGCAATGATGTTTTTACAGTAGAGGTGACAACAGGCAGGGGTGTCTCGTTGAAATTAAATGGTGCCCCGGAGACGATTCGAACGTCTGACCTAGCGCTTAGGAGGCACTCGCTCTATCCAACTGAGCTACCGGGGCAATATCTGTAATGTGGTGGAGCCGGGGAGGATCGAACTCCCGACCTCGTCATTGCGAACGACGCGCTCTCCCAGCTGAGCTACGGCCCCAAAGGGATTCCGAACAGAGAATCTGCAAGGCAGGATTCTAACACTATGGCACGAAGGTGTTCCAATGCAGAGAGATAGTTGGCAGGTTATTTTTGACGAGGAATGTCTGTACTTTCCGTATGAATTGCAGGATGTGGCTGTTTAACTGCTGCTTGCAAGGGCTATTTCCAGATCGATAAACTTGTCTGCAATTTGCAGGGTATCAACGAAATACTCGTCATCATTCAGTTGCGCGCGTATTGCATCGATCCGGTTAACATCATATTCAGGTGTTGTATTTGATTGATTTACCATGTGTGCGCATGCCTTTATGTTTGGAATTCTGATTTTAAATGTATAAAACCGTTCTGGTTTTGTGCAGCCCTGACACATTTAACTTATCGTCCCTCGAATCAAAGAGTTTAGTTGGTATATGTGGTTCTGCGCACATATCGACGACAAATTGACGCTGCGTATGTAATGTATAATTTTTGCTTTGAAGCAGGCGACTTTTCTTTGTTTGAGCTTAATGTCTTCGTGTTTCCGGGCAGGTGTATTTAGGCGCAAGGAGAGCGAGTCTGTGTGACATTGCTGTCGATGAGGATGTTTATAATAACAGATAAATAACAGTAACCTACAGACACCCATTAGGAGTATTGTTACGCTTGCAGGCAGTGGTGTGCAGCGTCAATTGCTTTACTTTGACATCGGCCTTGTCGGGTGGTTAACTTCCGCTTGTAAAGTAAGGGATAAATAACTTTAATAATTGTCGGGTTTTTATGATAATCACGCGCACCAACTCGAATTACTTTAGGAAATCCAATGCCTCTTGAACCCAAGATCCTG
>JAQBDO010000342.1:0-2555 GCA_032124375.1 Gammaproteobacteria bacterium | reverse complement strand
GCTGGCCGAATGAATTCGGCCCTACGATGATGATCTGTGGTTAAATTCCCTGCAGGGTCGAATTCATTCGACCAGCAGCTGATGATCTGTGGTTGAATTCCCCGCAGGGTCGAATTCATACAACCCGCGGCTGGCCGAATGAATTCGGCCCTACGATGATGATCTGTGGTTGAATTCCTTGTAGGGTCGAATTCATTCGACCGGGGGTAAGCGGCTAAAGATTCGGCAGCAACAGCGCTGTCATCAGACGAATATGATCATCATTGTCATTCAGGCAGGGGATGTAACGGTACTGCTCACCACCGGCATCCACAAATATCTTGCGGTTCTCCCGGTCCAGCTCCTCGAGGGTTTCCAGGCAGTCGGCACTGAAGGCCGGACTGATAATGGCGACATCCTTTACCCCCTGCCCCGGTAATGATGCGAGCGTCGCATCGGTATACGGCTGCAACCATTCCGCTTTGCCAAAGCGTGACTGAAAGGTCGTGACATAGTCATCCTCGTCAAGACCCAACAGTTCCACCACCAGCCGACTGGTTTTCTGACAATGGCAATGATAGGGGTCACCCAGCATCAGGTTGCGCTTCGGCATACCATGATAGGACAACACCAGCTTCTGCGGCTTGCCATGTTCCGTAAAGTGCTTGCGGATACTGTTCGCCAGCGCCTCGATGTACAGGGGATGATCATGATAACTGTTGATAAAGTGCAACTCGGGCACCCAGCGCCAGTGCTTCAGATCGTCGGCGACCACGTCAAACGTCGAACCGGTTGTCGGTCCGGCATACTGGGGATACAGCGGTAACACCACCACCCGGTGTATGCCCTGCTGTTGAAACGCCCGCAGCGCTTCACGAATCGGTGGACTGCCGTAACGCATCGACAGCCTCAGCTCAAAGTCCCGCTGGCCACTGTCGCGCAGCGACTGTTCCAGCCGCTCGCGCTGACGCTTGCCGATCGCCAGCAACGGCGAACCTGCTGCTGTCCAGATGCTCTTGTACAACTTTGCTGACTTGGCAGGCCGCAGCCGCAGAATTATCCCGTGCAGGATGAGCAACCAAATCAAACGGGGAATTTCCACAACACGCGGGTCCGACAGGAACTCACGCAGGTAACGCCTTACCGAGGCCGTATCCGGCTCATCCGGCGTCCCCAGATTGGTTATCAGGATGCCCGTCCTGTTGTTTTTCTTTTCGTGCGCCTGCTCTGTGAGTGCGGTAAATCGGTTCAATATGTTTCCCCGGTTAGCTGTTGGTTACGAGTATCTATTCAGCACAGAGGTGAATGGCGTATATGGGTGCGTAGTTATCAATACCCCCCTTGGCCACGGAATCCACGGAAAACACGGAAATATTTCTTGCAAGGCTGTTATTTTTCCGTGTTTTCCGTGGCAAGATGTTTGAATAAATGCCTTTCGCCTCTTTGTTTCCTTGTTGAGCTGAATAGATACGGTTACGATGCTGACAGCTGCAACTGCCACAGAAACTGTCCGTATCATACAAGCAACCCCGTCAGGCAGCACTCTCCCTCAAGGATCTGACCGGCGGCTGCGTCAGCACACTGCGCGTACCCAGCAAACCGGCAATAACAACGATCAGTATACCAGCAGCGATACCCGTCAACACGACACTGATTTCAGGCTGATAGTCAAAGCGGAAAATGGTCTCTGCCAGCAACCAGGCAAGTCCGCTGGCAGCCAGACCGGCAAGCAGACCGGACAACGCGCCGAGTGTCGCGAACTCTGCCAGCAGTCCCCGCAACAACATGCTTTTCTGCGCGCCCAGCGTGCGCAACACGGCACTTTCAAAACGCCGTTCGTCCTGGTTTGCCTGGATGGCCGCGTACAGCACGGCCAGACCGGCGAGCAGGGTAAACAAAAATACAAACTCAACCGCCAGTGACACCCGCTTCATGATACTGCGCACACGCTGCATGATAGTGTCCACATCAATCAGCGTGATATTCGGATACTCGTGCACTAGCTGCCCCAGCTGGCTGCGCTGTCCCGCATCGAGATAGACACTGGTTACCCAGCTGGCCGGTTGGCCTTCCAGCACGCCTGGTGGCACCACGGTAAAGAAATTAACATTGAAGTTATCCCAGACAACCTGCCGCAAGCTGGTAATGGTGAAGTCAATCACGGTGCCGTTGACATCAAAGCCCAGCACATCATTCAGCTGCAGCCCAAGCGTCACTGCCAGCTTCGATTCCAGTGACAGCAACGGCTTGCCAAAGTCTGCCCTGCTCCACCAGCGACCGGCGTCCAGCGTGTTATCAATTTGCATTTGTTCAGCCCACGACAAATTGAATTCGCGCGTAATCATGTGCTTGGCGCGCTCACTCTCATAATCCCCGGTGCGGGCCGGTCGACCATTGATTGCCACCAGGCGCGCACGCACCATCGGGTACAGGCGCGTTCCCTTGACACCGTGCGTATCGAAATAGTCGACGATGCCGTCAACCTGATCAGGCTGCACATTAATAACAAAATGATTGGCGGCTTCTGGCGGCAAACTCTGTTGCCACTCATCGAGCAGGTCCGATCGAATCGTCGA
>JAQBDO010000341.1:0-8828 GCA_032124375.1 Gammaproteobacteria bacterium | reverse complement strand
GCTGCTCCCTTCATCGGACTGCAACTGTTGATGCTGCTGATGCTCGCCATCTGGCCAAAAATAGCCACCTGGCTACCTGATTTTATCTACCAAAATTGATAACATATCAATCTGGCAGAACACTACGCCCCGGTGAACCGGCCCTGCCGTTGGCAAGACCACTTTTCCGGGCACACTGAAGTCATTGGTAAATGGTCTACATGATGCTACACAAACGCGTGTTACTGACACTTGCATTGCTCTGCGCCAGCGTCGCGCAGGCTGCCGGCAATAACTGGATTGATGCCATGTCCCTGTCTTACGGGGAAGACAATGACAGCAACGAAACCAGGGTGTACCGCCTCGGTCTGCAGAACAAGTGGGCGCGCAGCTGGCTGAATGACGGCGCCTGGCATGTGGGCGGCTACTGGGATGCCGAACTGGCCTACATGGAATCCGAACACGAAGATAGCGAGAATAATGAACTGTTTGACATCGGTCTGACCCCGGTATTCCGCATGCAACGTGATACGGAGCTTTCCAGCGGCGTGTCTCCATACGCAGAACTCGGTGTCGGCCCGCACCTGATTTCGGAAACACGCCTGGGTACTCAGCAATATTCAACAGCCTTTCAGATAGGCGGCATGCTCGGCTTCGGGCTGGGCTTTGGCGAGAAAGGGCAATACGAACTTTCCTACCGTTATCAGCACATATCGAATGGCGATATCAAAACACCCAACGAGGGGATGAACCTGCACCTGCTGCGTCTCGGCTACAGTTTTGATTAGGCGCCGGCCGTAACCTGAGTTCTATCTCAACCACCACGCACATTTAAATAGGTGCGCTCCGAGATATCATGCCAGGCCACGACCTGTTTTCTGAACTGGCGGTAGGATGCATACACCCGCGCTGACAATTCATCCTCAGCGGCAATAGCCGCCACAACGTCTTCGGATATTGTCCGTAACTTGTCCAGCACCGGCCGTGGAAACGCGCGCACATCAACATGATGCTCGTTCACCAGCGTTTGCAAAGCGGCATTATTACGCGCGGTAAATTCCGCCAGCATATCCGTATTCACAACCTTGCAGGCGTTTACAACGATACTCTGCAAATCATCAGGCAAGGCCTCGAAGGCGTCCTGATTCAACAGGCATTCCAGTGTCGTGCCCGGCTCGTGCCAGCCCGGGTAGTAGTAATATTTAGCCACCTTGTACAACCCCAGCGCCAGATCGTTATAGGGCCCCACCCATTCCGTGGCATCGATGACCCCGGACTGCAGCGACGTGAAAATCTCGGTACCCGGCATACCCACTGGCGTACCGCCGGCGCGCTTCAGCACCTCGCCACCGAGCCCGGGGATGCGCATCTTCAGGCCCTGCAGATCATCTACCCCATTGATTTCCTTGTTAAACCAGCCACCCATCTGCACGCCTGTATTGCCGGCCGCGACAGGTATCAAACCGTACGGCGCATATACCTCGCGCCACAACTCCATGCCACCCCCGTAGTACAACCAGGCATTCATCTCCTGCGCCGTCATACCAAAGGGCACGGTCGAGAAAAACTGCGTGGTGGGATTCTTGCCTTTCCAGTAATAGGCCGAGGTATGTCCCATCTCGGCCGTGCCATTGGCAACCGCATCGAAAACCTCCAGCGGCGGCACCAGTTCATTGGCGCCATAGACCTTCACCTTGAGACGACCGCCGCTCATCTCACCCACCAGCTTCGCCAGCAAGTTGGCACCGGAACCCAGTCCCGGAAAATTCTTTGGCCAGGTAGTCACCATTTTCCAGTGATAGGTCTGCTGGCTGGCCACCGCCTGTTCGCCACCCTGACTGCTCTCCTTGCCGCAGCCACTCAACAAACCGCCCGTCAGCAAGGCGCCGACTCCGGCAGTGCCCAAAAAATGTCGTCGTTTCATAAGCACACCTGTTACAAAAGAGAAGGCCGGTGATTGTACTGTGGAAAGTGCCCGCCTGTCAGAAATGACAAACAAGCTTTGCACATTCGATGCACCAGCAGCCTTGATATTACCAAGAGTTATGACATAGTATTCATCCAGCGCTTACGGTATCAGAGCTAGCGCACTCATTCTAAAATAATTATCTGCAACACCCGACTGACAGAGACGTGACCGAAACGTGCGACGGGAGTCCGAAACCAAGCCATGTTGAGTGACCTCAAGGCCATCCGTGCGCGTTTCCTCACGCTGATTATTGTTGGCTTACTGCTGGCCCCGCTGGCAGGCCTGGTGAGTGGCCTGTTGTTTGGACCGATCGCGCCGGAAGACCTGCGCAACTCCCGCACACTCGTCATCCTGACGCTATTTATCGGTATTACGGCCGCCTGGGCATACACCTATTTCTCCAGGTATTTCAGTCCATTATCCTATTCGCAGCGCCACGGCACCTTCAACGGTGATCTGCCGGACACGCAGCAACGAAAGCTGGCGCGTTTTGGGCGCGACTACTGGAGTTTCTTTTTGTTATACGCGCTGGCAACGCCACCGCTGTTCTTTCTGGCCATTGAAAAATCCATCGCCAGCAATCTGGGGCAATTCCTGCAGCTAGGCTTGTTGCAACTGTCTGTGGTTACCCTGGTAGGACTGCCAACCTACCAACTGGCACTGGATCAGATCGGCAAACTCGCCGGGCACCTCAGACTGCGCACCATTCAGGTCAGCCTGAAATCAAAAATTATGCTGTTGAGCGGTTTTGTACCGCTGCTGTCCTACACCGTGTTAATGAATTACTCCTGGCAACAAAGCGGCAACCTGACACCGGGGCACATGGCCATCTGGTTAACGCTGGTTTGCTTTACCGGCCTCATTACCCTGTTATCCGTACGCAGCGTGGCGCAGTCGCTGGAGCCGGTACAGGATCTGATTATGCGCAGTGGCGCGTCAATGCATATCGAGCTCGCAAAACTCAAACCACAATCGACCGACGAGATCGGTCTCATGACACAGACACTCAGCAAGTTGTTCCAGCGTCTCGGTGAACAGGAATCGCACATGCGTGCCGTGGTCGGGGCAGCAGCGACCGGCATCATCGTCGTCAACAAGGACGGCCTGATTGATACCTTTAACCCGGCCGCAGAGAAACTGTTTGGCTACCTTGCCATGGAGATCCGGCAACGGCCAATAAAATGGTTATTGCCCGCCGTCAGCGACCCGATGCAAGTTGTCGCAGCCGAATTCGAGACCAGCGGCAGCCACCGTGACGGCACACGCCTGCAACTGTCAGTGCACATCAGCAATATGGTGATTGGCGGCAAACCCTTCTGCACCTGCATGGTGACTGACATTTCCCGGCGCAAGCTGCTGGAAGACCAGCAGCATGAAACGGAAAACCACTACCGTGAACTGGTCGAGACGGCACAGGACATGGTCTGGACCATGGACGCCGAAGGCCGTTTTAGCTACCTGAACCGTGCCAGCACCAGCATCTACGGCTTCACTCCGGCTGAAATGCTGGGACATCAGCTACATGAATACCGCTCACCGGGTCATCCACCGGTCGATATGGACGCCATTACAAAGCTGTTACTGGGTGAAGACACGGTACAGTTTGAGAGCGTACATCTCGACAGTGAAAGCAAACCGCACTTTCTCAACTTTAACGCCCGCTCATACAAGGATGCTACTGGCAACGTCACCCGCATCAGCGGCACGACCCGTGACATCACCGAACAGAAGGCCTTTCAGCACCAGCTTTCCTATCACGCCGAACACGACCCGCTCACCGGTATATTCAACCGGCACTACTTCCAGGAAGAACTGGAGCGTACCGTTGCACGCGTCGCCCGCAGTGGTTCCGACTGCGCCCTGTTTTACCTCGACCTCGACCAGTTCAAGTACATTAACGACACACTCGGGCATGCCGCCGGCGACCGGCTGCTGGTTGATGTTGCCACGCTGTTGACTGCACATGTACGGGACGGCGACCTGCTGGCACGCTTCGGTGGTGATGAATTTACCCTGCTGCTTTACAACATCAACAAACAGGATGTACTAAGCGCCGCAGAAAACTTCCGCTCACTGTGTGACGTCTTTCGTTTCGCCGCAGAGGACAAGACCTTCAATATCAGCTGCAGTATCGGTGTCGTTATGATTGATGACAGCGTGACCTCGGCGGAGGAAGTCTTATCACATGCAGATCTGGCCTGCCACATGGCGAAACAGCATGGACGTAACCGTGCCACTCTCTACGACCCGGCCGATCTTGACAAGGCAGACATGGCGGCAGACATGAACTGGGCCGCGCAGGTGCGCGAAATGCTGGAACATGACCGCTTCCAGCTGGTTTACCAGCCGATCGTATCGACAGCAGACGGCAGCATCAAGGACTACGAAGTACTGGTGCGCATGGTCTGCGATGACGGCAAGATCATCCTGCCCGGCGGCTTCATGCCCGCCGCTGAACGTTTTGGGCTGATACACAGCGTCGATCGCTGGATCGTGAAACGCGCCATTGCCCAGCTGGGCAAACTGCACCAGGCAGGCAACCAGGCACGATTTTCCATCAACCTGTCCGGCCATGCCTTCGAAGATGACGCCTTGCTTTCATTGATACGGCAATGGCTTGATGAAAGCGCTCTCGACCCCGTCTGGGTCACTTTTGAAATCACCGAAACAGCCGCCATTGAAAACCTCGCTGCAGCCGAGGATTTCATCATCGCGCTAAAAGATATCGGTTGCCAGTTTGCTCTGGACGATTTTGGCTCCGGCTTTTCATCCTTTGCCTATTTAAAGCACCTGCCGGTCGACAAGCTCAAGATCGATGGCTCCTTTGTAAAGGGCATGGCACACAGCACCGTAGACCAGGCCATGGTGGAATCCATGAACCAGGTCGCCCATGCACTCGGCAAGGTTACTGTCGCGGAATGTGTGGAAAACGAGGAAACACTGCTGCTGTTAAAGGATATGGGCGTCGACCTGGTGCAGGGTAACTTTCTTGGACGACCCGGTGCCGTGCCGGTCAACACCTCACCCCACGGCCAGGCCATAGAGGCACTCACTCTGGCACAATGACGGGTACGCCAGGCTTTACCCGTCCGACAACTCAAAACAAAACTGTTCTATCTCTTGCTGTCGCGGACGACATCCGCTCCTAATAGCTGTTGCGAATTAGTGCAGTAGCGGATCTCGTCCGCGATAGTTGTCAGGCGCCAACTTACACCATGGCCAGACCACCGGGACACTCACACCGGTCCTGCATGCGCTATGCAGGTCGGGTAAAGGAGCACAGAAACGTACCCGACAGCATCCTGCATCAGGCGCCAACATTCTCCAGGTTGGCATAGGCCAGCACCAGCCACTTGCTGCCAGCGGTCGAGAAATTCACCTGCACCCGTGCACTACTGCCCTGCCCCTCGCAATTGGTAACCACGCCGTCACCAAATTTCTGATGGCGTACCTGCTGCCCCAGGTGCAGGCCGCAGACACTCTGCTTGAGGCTGGCAGAGGTTGTCGGCACAGTACGGCCCGGCATACTCACGCCCGGGCGTGGTCGTATTTCGTCTATTAACGCCTTCGGTATTTCGTCCAGAAAGCGTGACGGCAGGCAATAGGTTTCTGTCCCAAAAACACGGCGGCGCTCCGCACAACACAGCACCAGCTGCTGGCGCGCACGCGTGATACCGACGTAGCAAAGCCGGCGCTCTTCCTCCAGCCGCCCCGGGTCTGCAACCGAGCGCTGATGCGGGAACAGACCATCTTCCATGCCGCATAAAAACACCAGCTGAAACTCCAGTCCCTTGGCCGAGTGCAGTGTCATCAATTGCACACAGTCTTCCCAGGCGTCCGCCTGGCCTTCGCCGGCTTCCAGTGCTGCGTGCGAAAGAAATTCCTGCAGCGGCTGCATCTCACTATCGGGATCCGCTTCATACTCACGCGCGGCGTTAACCAGCTCCTGCAGGTTCTCCAGGCGCGCCTGCCCCTTCTCGCCCTTTTCCCGGGCAAAATGGTCGAGCAGACCACTGGGGTGCATGACGTGCTCAACCTGCTCGCCCAGCGGCAGTTTATCCAGCCCGGCGGCCATTTCATCAATCAGTTGCAGAAACATCAGCAGCGCATTACAGGCACGCGCTGCTACCTGCTGCTCGTTAATAACCATGATCGCCGCCTGCCACAGCGAGATGTCGTCACGCCGACCCTGCTGCCTGATAATATCCAGGGTACGCCCGCCAATACCGCGCGTCGGGTGATTGACCACGCGTTCAAACGACGCATCGTCGTCACGATTACTGGTCAACCGCAGGTAGGCAAGCGCATCCTTGATCTCGGCACGCTCGAAAAATCGCAGGCCGCCATAGACACGGTAAGGCATACCGCACTGCATTAAACGCTCTTCAAAGACGCGTGACTGTGCGTTGGAGCGATATAAAATAGCGACATCACTGCGCGCATTGCCCTTGTCGACGTAGTCCTCTATGCGGTCAATAACATAGCGGGCCTCGTCCTGTTCGTTGTAGGCGGTGTACAGCTGGATACGCTCGCCATCATGATCTTCTGTCCACAGTTGCTTGCCCATGCGCCCGCTGTTATTGCTGATAACAGCATTGGCTGCATTGAGTATGTTGGCCGTTGAACGATAATTCTGTTCCAGCCGCACCACACGCGCACCCTTAAAATCTTTCTGGTAACTGAGAATGTTTTCAACCCGGGCGCCGCGCCAGCCATAGATGGACTGGTCATCATCACCAACCACGGTAATGTTGGCGGCATCGCCGGCCAGCATGCGCAGCCAGGCATACTGAATGGCATTGGTATCCTGGAATTCATCCACCAGAATATGGTGAAACCGTTGCCGGTAGTGCTCCAGCAGAGCCGGGTACTGCAGCCACAATTCGTGGGAACGCAGTAGCAACTCGGCAAAATCCACCAGCCCGGTGCGCTGGCACAGCGCTTCGTAGGCGGCATATATCTCCAGCTGTTTCTGCACATAAGGATCATTGCGGTGCTCGATATGCTGTGGCCGCCGGCCCTCGTCCTTGCAGCCATTAATGAACCACTGCATTTGTTTCGGCGGCCATTTCGCCTCGTCCAGTTCCAGCGACTGCATGGCACGCTTCACCAGCCGCAGCTGATCCTGTGAGTCCAGTATCTGAAAGCCCTGCGGCAATCCGGCTTCCTGCCAATGACTGCGCAACAACCGGTGTGCGAGACCATGAAAGGTGCCGACCCACATGCCTGCCGCCGGTGCCTGGATCATCGCCTCGATGCGGCTGCGCATTTCACCCGCCGCCTTGTTGGTAAAGGTAACGGCGAGTATTGAGTAGGGAGACAGTCCTTCGGCATCGATCAGCCAGGCAATCCGGTGTACCAGCACCCGCGTCTTGCCACTACCCGCGCCCGCCAGCACCAGCAGAGGATCGGTTGGTGCACACACGGCTGCGCGCTGTGCAGCGTTGAGCGGGTCAATAATTCGCGAAACATCCATGGGGCGTGATTCTAGCAAATCAACGCGGTGGCGGCTGATCGTTTACTCGCAGACTATTACTTGCGATCAACGGGTGACTCTGATACTTAGTGTACCGGTGTTCGAGGCACTCCATAGCCGACAGGGAAAAGCCCATGATGACAGAACCTGTGGTCCTGTTACTGCTTGCCGCGGTTATCATCGCCTTTATCAGCCTGCTACTCCCGCGGAAAAAACCGCGGCAGGGCAATAAAAAGTCAGCCCAGCTGAAAAGGCTGGGCCAGGCTGGCCGCTACTGGGGTGTCACTATCCGCAATGGCAACTGTGCTGGCGCAAAGCGCCTGATTGGCAAGAAGTTTAGACTGTCTGAAGCACCCTCGCTGCCAATGCCCGGTTGCCGATCAATACGCTGCCCCTGCAGCTATACCGGTCTGCGTGAACGGCGTAGCAGCGAACGCCGCAACAGCCCGGACCGCCGTGCAGAGCTGAGACTCGGCAGTCAACAACCCGAACGCCGCCGCATGCGTGACAGGCGCGGCTCCTTTCACAGCTAAATGCTGTCACCTGCTTTATAATCGACACCAGCACACCGCAAAGCCATTGAGGGAAAGACGATGAAGGTAGTTATTGTCCTGCTGGTTATTATCTGCCTGATTGCCGCAGTCATCTGGGTATTGCGCAGTAACAAGCCGCCCGGCAAACGCCGCCGGATCAGCCGTCAATCAGCGCAAAATGACGATCATCAAGCCAGCACGCCGACTGCTCCGGGTGGCCTGGAAAAGCTGAAAAACAATCCGCTGTTTTGGGGTGTGGAAATAGGTCAGGCCGGCTGTGCAGCAGCGCAAACCCTGCTGGGGCAGCAATACACTTTTGATGAGGCGCCACAGCTACCGGTAGCAGGCTGCGATTCAGCCATGTGCACCTGCCAGTACAAGGGCCTGAAAAACCATCGCACTGGTCATCAACGTAAAACAGGCGAGCAACGTGTGGAAGTGCGTTTTGACAATAAAAACCCCGACCGCCGTTCACGCAAGGATCGACGTCGGGGTGCAGACTGGAAAGATCACACCTATTGAGCAGATGTAATATCAGGCAACTTCAGCAGACACTTCCGGTTGTACTTCAGCCAGCAATTTCCTGTTTTTCGGTGAATTCAGGTTGACGGTCTTTGGCTTGGAGCCACCGAGGTATGCCTCCAGTGTGACCAGCGGGATCTTGGCCATATCCACCAGCGGGTGCATGTTGCACTTTTCGCAGGCAATCAATTTTGGCGGTGCACCGGCAGGTGCCTTGCCGACCGGTCGATCTCGCAGGTTCTTGCAAGTGGTTACACTTAAATATGCCGGTTGGGGAATGCAGAAAAACATTGAGTCCATATCCAACCCTCTACTCCTTTGGGGCCCGGCCACAAAGGCGGACATCTTG
>JAQBDO010000340.1:0-3195 GCA_032124375.1 Gammaproteobacteria bacterium | reverse complement strand
CGTATTGTCTTCATAACCGCGGACAGAGCGCACCCCGCCGGCAAAAAAGTTCTCAAAGAAAGGCAGTTGTTGATAATCACCAAAACCATCACCGTAACCCAGATTGCCTTTCAATCCGAGGGTCAGTTCCCGCGTCAGGGGGATGAAACGTTGCTGCTGGTAGGTAAGCTTGTAGTACTCCAGCCCGGATCCCGGGACCGTGGTCTCCAGCGAGACGCGTTGCAGACCACCTGTGTCAGTAAATAATATCTTGTTACGCGAGTCATGACTCCAGCTGGCGGTAAACACCGCGTCATTAAAACTGTCCCCGTGTTGATCAACGAAATCGGTAACCTGTGACGGCGAACTGGAGTTTGTCTTCAGATCCATTCCCTGGTAACCGACACTGAAGCGAATCGTATCGTATTCATTAACCGGAATACCAAAGTTGACATCCGCATTGCGCGTATCCGTCGAGTAGTCCGACAGATTGGCCTCATTGGCATCCGTCTTTCTGTAGCCGAGACTAAAACCCCGGCTAACCCCGTCAACCGTCCAGAAAGGGTTAACATAGGAAAAACGATACACCGTGTTTATTTTACTGTTATCAAAAGTAAAGGCCACCTGCTTGCCGGTTCCCAGGAAGTTTTGCTGTTGAACACTGGCATTAAAAAGCACACCGGAAGACTGCGAAAAACCGGCACCCGCCGTGATACTGCCGGAGGATGTTTCTGTGACGGAGTAATTCACATCCAGCTGGTCAGTAGTACCCGGAACTGTCGGTGTTTCAACATTGACATCTTCAAAAAATCCGAGTCGTTCAATACGGGTACGACTACGTTCAACCTGTTCCGTTGAATACCAGCCACCTTCCATCTGCCGCATTTCCCGACGCAGCACTTCATCGCGGGTGCCGGTATTACCGGCGACATTGATACGCCTTACATAAACGCGTTTGCCCGGATCAACAAAGAAACCGAGATCGACCTCGAATGTTTCGTCATCGAGTTCCGGCGTGGTATTTACATTCGCAAATGCATAGCCCTGGTTGCCCAGCAGGGTACTGATCCTGTCTACCGATTCAGTAACCTGCTTGCGTGAAAACACATCACCCGGATTGATTTTAATCAATGGAAACAGGTCCTCAGCCGGCACTACCAGGTCACCGGAGAGTTTTACCACCTTGATTTTGTATTGTTCTCCTTCACTGACATTAATAGTGATATAGATATCTTTCTTGTCCGGGGTAATAGATACCTGTGTTGAGTTGATATTGAACTTGAGATAGCCGCGATCCAGATAATAAGTGCGCAGCGTCTCAAGGTCAGCAGACAGGCCCTGCTTTGAATACTGGTCACTCTTGGTAAATGCCGAGAAAAAATTCGGCGGTGTCAGGGTAAACTCATCGAGCAGATCCTTGTCCGTGTATTGATGATTACCAATAATATTGATCTGCTTGATGCGTGCGGCCCTGCCCTCCGATACGGTAATCAGGATACCTACACGGTTACGATCCAGCGGAGTGACCGTGGTATCTATCTTGACCGCATACTTGCCACGGCTGAAGTACTGCCGGCGCAACTCCTGCTCAACCTTCTCCAGTAACGAACGGTCAAAAACACGACCCTCTGCCAGGCCTATCTCTTTCAGGCCTTCCAGCAACTCCTCACTGTCCAGGTCCTTGTTACCTTCGATTTCAATACTGCTGATAGCGGCACGTTCCCTGACAAAAACAACCAGCACCGAGCCGTCTCTTTCAAGATATACATCATTGAAGAAACCACTTTTGAACAGCGCCTTGACCGCATCGACAGAACCCTGCGAATCAATCGTCTCGCCAACCTTGATCGGGAGATAGTTAAAAACCGTACCCGCAGAGATTCGTTGCAGACCTTCTACACGGATATCCAGCACCTTGAACGGCTCAAAGGCCTGCGCAGCCCCCCCGCTCAGGAGCAACGTCAGCAAGAGTATTCGACACAGGAAAGGAATTCTTTTCAGCTGCAAATACATTTTCAGACTCAGTCAAGCAACCGTAGCAGGTCGTTATAAAAAGCCAGTGTCATCAGGGCCAGCAACATGGCAATCCCGACTTTCTGGCCTGCCAGCTGTACCGCATCTGCAACCGGGCTACCCTTCACCAGTTCCACCAGATAAAACAGCAAATGCCCGCCATCCAGTACCGGGACAGGTAACAGGTTCAACACCCCCAGGCTGACACTGACAATCCCCAGAAACCCGAGAAAAGCCGCCAGGCCAATTGCCGCAGACTGCCCTGCGTACTGGGCGATAGTAATGGGACCACTCAGGTTCTCGACAGATGCCTTGCCGCTAACCATCTTCCAGAGTGTTCGCATTGTCAGTGTTGTCACTTCCCAGGTTTTATTAAGCGCTTCCGGAAAGGCCTTGAGCGGCCCATAGCGAACAACGACGCGCATTGTAGCACGCTCATCATCGCCTGGAAGTTGCACATAGGCGCCAATACGCCCGATTTTCTCCCCGGCATCTGTCACCAGATCCGGCGTTATCGTCAGCTTAAGCGCCTCGCCATCACGATTTACCTGCACAGCAATGGCCTGATCGGGCCGCGCCCTGACAAAATCGACCCATTGCGCCCAGCTGCTGATGGTCACACCATCGGCAAGCACGACACGGTCACCGGGCAACAATCCGGCGCGTTCGCCGGCGCCGTTCTCAAGCAGTGATTCAATCAGCGCCGGTGGTTGCCATGGAGTCAGGCCAAAATTCTCAAGTACCCCGCCTTTTTTCAACAGTTCATCGCGGGTCTCAAAATGCACCTGCAGATGCCGCTCCTGGCCATCGGTATCGCGCACCGTAAGCGCGACGAACTCCAGGTCGTCAAGCCCGGCATCCAGCAAGGCCAGCACCACAGCCTCCCAGGTGGGCGTCGGCTCACCTTCAACTGCCAGTATCTCATCACCACTCTGAATGCCGGCATCAAAGGCATATGAAGCTGGCGTCACATCACCCACCACCGGCTTCAGACCAGGCACACCGGTGACAAACATGGCCCAGTACGCAAAGATGGCAAACAGGAAGTTAAAGGCCGGGCCCGCCACAACCACGGCAATGCGTGTCTGCACAGGCTGGCGGTTAAAGGCACTGGGCAGCTCTGCCGCGTCCACATCGCCCTCACGTTCAACCAGCATATTCACATAGCCGCCCAGCGGTATCGCGGCAATCACCAGCTCGGTG
>JAQBDO010000339.1:0-3929 GCA_032124375.1 Gammaproteobacteria bacterium | reverse complement strand
CCGGATAATGGGATCAATGCCGCGCCCGCCCTGGCGGATGCCGGAGATGCCCGGAATATTGCGCAGCAGTTCACCGCCGTCACTGACAGGCACCAGCTCGATATCGTCGGGCAGCCAGGTCTGGGCGGCCGGTTCAGGCAGTAGCGCGTCTTCTACCAGGATAGCGGGGTCAGCCGCCTGCAGGCCGGTGGCCGGGAGCAACAGGCAAAAGATATAAAAAGTCTTGTTTTTCATCGGTTCTTTCAGTGGTAACGGCGTGCCGTTGCACTCTCGGATTGAACGGGCACCGAACAGGTCGGCAATCAGGAAGGACGCATTTTAATAGCTGTGCGCCGACCTGGGATGTGACATAGCGTCGCACCTGCACCAGGCGACTGGAGGGCAACGCGGCTTTCGACGGGGACTTCCGCCGGCCGAACCCGGGCGCTGACCCCGTTGCCCCGCACACTTCCAGAGGGGCTATAACGAAGGGCGTGGCAGTGACGGCAGCAAGCCGGTTGAGACGGCGGGCCTCGCTAACGGCGGGCCATTACAGGTTGTCGCAAGTGCTGCCACAGCCTGACTGCGACAGACGACACAGCAACTGCCAGGGGCCTCGCAGGAAATTACCCGCAAGTGTGCTATGCCGTCATACAGTTGCTGCGTCAGTTAGTCCTCTTCACCGAGCTTCAGACGGCAATTCCCGTTAGTCGCGATTGCCAGTATGGCGACATAACCAATAGCGACCATGAAGCCCACATAGGCATAGATTGATATCTCGCTCTTGAAAAAGACTGCAATATTGAGCGCGCTGATCAACAGCAGTAGAAACAGTATTTTCAGAGCGCAGGCAACCGGACATGTTCTGGCTCGATGCAAGAGTTCGTTCATAAGGTTCGTCATACAATCTCCATTTCCTGGTTTAGTGTTTAATTGGGTATAGCTTCGTTAACTAGTACTTGTCTGTGACTGCAGTCAGCCTGGCAGTCCGATCCACAGCCAGTACAAAAACAGCGGTACCAGCGACACCATGACAAGCATCGCCATTGCGGCGAACAGGCATCTCAATAAATCGTCACACGCCATGTCTTTACCTTAACGTACCTGTCATTCGGTCCACGGGCGCTGTCACCATGATCAAGGTCAAACATTAACACTTAATTACATAATAAAGTACTTAAATAGCAGGAAATATGCCAATCCCTGCTCTCACTGGAAAATGGTTTTTAGTTATTGATATATATATGGAATTTTGATCTTCGATATGCCATATAAATGACGCGCAAGGGGTGATGGGGCACGCTTATGGGGCGTGTTTCTATTTATTGCTTCAGCACGGCGCGGCCGCACCTTGCCATGCCAATAATGCCAGGCAGACCAGAAGCGAGGAGCCAGACTGCTGCCGGTAGCGGGACGGCGCTGGCGGCAATGAGAGACAAATAGTCCGGATCAATGCTGTCGACGTTGAATCCGAACGGCTCAAAGGTGGCTTGCCCCTTTGAAAAATCGGCTGAAATGTAACGGCATAGACGCTCCGGTTTATGCCCAGGGCAGCCCCTCGCCCTCGGGCCGTACCGGCCCTCACCTTCTCGCGCTGTTCTGAATGAGGAAAGCGATAATAGACGCTTTTTCATGCGTGTTGCCGGAGCGTGCGAAGCTGCTGTTCTGGTCACTACAAATTGGTGCGATCCGCACTCATACAGTGCAACCCTGGTTTCTATAACGTGCTCAGATGACCCTTATGCATTGAAAAAACAACTATTTCTCATTCTGGCATATGATTTGCTGTAACAACCTCTGTCAACCAACTGAAGAGGAACTTACCGTGTCATATTTGGAACCTAGCGAGTTTGTATCGAAGATGGTCGATTCGGGTGAATCGAAAGTGTACATGTCCACCAGGGACACATTGATTCGCGCCTTCATGGCCGGGGCCATACTGGGACTCGCGGCCGTGTTTGCCATTACCGTAGCAGTCCAGACGGGGTCACCTCTGGTGGGAGCGTTACTGTTCCCGGTCGGCTTCATCATGCTCTACCTGATGAAGTTCGACCTCCTCACCGGGGTCTTCACCCTGGTTCCTCTCGCGCTCCTCGACAAGCGTCCCGGCGTGACGTTTGGCCAGGTCATGCGTAACTGGGGACTTGTTTTTGTCGGCAACTTTGCCGGAGCCCTGGCAGTGGCTTTCATGATGTCGTTCATTCTGACCTACGGATACAACACCGATGGCGGTGCCCTGGCTGCAAAGGTCGCCAAAATCGGCGAGTCCCGTACCATCGGCTATAAATCGTATGGCCTGGATGGCTGGATCACCATCTTTATCCGCGGCATGCTGTGTAACTGGATGGTATCGATGGGTGTCGTCGGCGCCATGATCTCCACCTCCGCCACCGGCAAGATGATGGCGATGTGGATGCCCGTCATGCTGTTCTTCTTCATGGGATTCGAACACTCCATCGTCAACATGTTCCTGTTCCCGTTCTCCATGATTATGGGCGGCGGTTTCACCCTCGCCGACTACCTCCTCTGGAACGAATTGCCAACGGTACTGGGTAACCTGGTCGGGGGCTTCGTACTGGTCGGACTGCCGCTCTACTACACACACGTCAGAACCAGCCCGCAACGTACACTGAAAAGCAACGCCTGATTTCCCGGGTGGATCCTGGCCCCGCAAGGGGCCAGGGTTCTGCGTTTATGAGGACACAGTTACGCATAGAGTTCGGTCAGTATTCCGATAAGGGGCGCAAGCCGCTTAATCAGGACTTTTATGCCATGATGATCCCGAATGAGCCGTTGCTTAACGCAAAAGGGATCGCGGTGGCACTTGCCGACGGCATCAGCAGCAGCGCTGTCAGCCAGATCGCCGCCGAAACCTCGGTCAAGGGCTTTCTGGAAGATTACTATGCCACTCCTGAATCATGGTCGGTAAAGACCTCGGTACTGCGCCTGTTGCAGGCGACCAATTCATGGCTCTACGCCCAGACACGCAACGGTCCTCACCGCTATACCATGGATCGGGGTTATGTGTGTACCTTCAGCGCAGTGGTACTGAAAGCAGCCACCGCGCATATCTTTCATGTCGGGGATACCCGTGTTTACAGCCTCGCCGGTAACCATCTCGAACAATTGACCGAAGACCACCGCCTGTGGGTGTCGCGCGAGAACAGCTATCTCAGTCGCGCCCTGGGTATGCGCGATCGACTCGAGATCGATTACCACTCACGCACTATTGAGGTCGGTGATACTTTCATTCTGGCAACCGACGGCGTCTATGAATTTGCCGACGCAGCGTTCGTCGTCGATGCGCTGGCAAAACATCATGATGAGCTCGCCCTGGCCGCCAGATTGATCGTGGCAGAGGCGTTTGAGCGGGGCAGCAAGGACAACCTGACAATCCAGATCGTGCGCATCGAGCAGTTGCCACAACACGACATCCACGAACTGCAGCAGCAGGCAAGTGTCCTGCCGTTTCCGCCGGAACTCCGGCCGCGGACGAGCTTCGACGGCTACCAGATCCTGCGCGAGATACACAACAGCAGCCGCAGCCATGTCTACCTGGCTGTGGATCTGGACACGCGCCAACAGGTCGTTCTAAAGACCCCCTCCATGGACCTGCGCGACGATCCTGCCTATCTGGAGCGCTTTCTGATGGAGGAGTGGGTCGCCAGGCGCATCGACAATGCACACGTAGTGAAACCGTGTACCCAGATACGCAAACGTAATTACATTTACATCGTCACCGAATTCATCGACGGCAGGACTTTGACGCAGTGGATGATCGACAATCCACGTCCGGATATTGAAACGGTGCGTAATTTCATCGAGCAAATCGCACAGGGATTACGCGCCCTGCACCGTCAGGAGATGTTGCATCAGGACTTACGCCCGAACAATATCATGATAGACACGAACGGCACGCTAAAGATCATCGACTTCGGTTCCGTGCGAGT
>JAQBDO010000338.1:0-2927 GCA_032124375.1 Gammaproteobacteria bacterium | reverse complement strand
CGCATCGGCACCGGTATCCGCCATGACCTCCAGCCATTGGCAACCGCCCTTGGTGAACAGCACTACGGGTACCTGCAGTCCGTCTGCCTCGCGCGTCAGGCCGGAGACGATCTGTTGCATGTATTGCAGGGAAAAGTCCCGGTAATCCTCTGGCGTCAGCACGCCACCCCAGGTATCAAAGATCATTACGGCCTGTGCGCCGGCGGCTATCTGGGCATTCAGGTAGCTGGTGACGGATTGCGCAACGGTGTCGAGCATCCGGTGCAGCAGTTGCGGTTCGCTGTACAGCATACCCTTGACGTGTGAAAAGGTTTTGGTGGAACTGCCTTCAACCATGTAGGTGGCCAGTGTCCATGGGCTGCCGGAAAAGCCGATCAGCGGCAGCCGGTTATCGAGTGTTCGGCGAATCAGGCGTACGGCGTCCATGACGTAGCGTAATTCTGTTTCCGGGTCCGGTACGCCGAGTGCCTTTACATCGGCCGCAGTGCGCACCGGTCTTTTGAAGCGTGGTCCTTCGCCGGTCTCAAAGTACAGTCCGAGTCCCATGGCGTCCGGGATGGTGAGAATATCCGAGAACAGGATGGCGGCATCCAGCGGGAAACGCCGGAGTGGTTGCATGGTGACTTCGCACGCCAGTTCCGGGTTGGTACACAGGTCCATGAAGCTGCCGGCTTCCTTGCGTATTTTGAGGTATTCCGGCAGGTAGCGGCCTGCCTGGCGCATCATCCAGACGGGGGTTACGTCGACGGGTTGGCGTAGCAGGGCGCGGATGAGTCGGTCGTTTTGTAGTGGTTGCATGGGGGTATTGTATGTCGGGCAGGGTGTTTGCGTAAGTGGGTTTTGGTTTAACTTTTTGTTTCGCCAAGAATGGCGAGGTACTTTTCTTTGCTCCGCCAAAGAAAAGTACCCAAAAGAAACGCGGCCCGGCGGCTTGCCCGCTATGCGGGTTCCCTGTGCTTCTCGGTATTTTCAGCGCTCGCCGAACTCGCAGAATTTGCTGCGCCTGCGGCTGGCAAATCCAGCTCGACACGGCGGCTCGCTTGCGCTCAAAACACCTGCGATGCTCGGCTGCGCCAACGGTGTTGGGATTCTTGCCCTTAGCCCCGCTGCACTCACTGAGTACCGCAGCTAATCCGGGATAAGGCGCGCGCCCTGTTTGAGGCAAGGATTATGAGGTCGGCTTGCCGCCCTCATAATCCTCCGAGTTGCGCGCGGCCCCGGATTGGCGAGGAACGCAGGGCGTCGGCGTTAGCCGATGAGTGCTCCGGGTGCCTTTCTCTTTGGATACTTTCTCTTGGGCAAGCAAGAGAAAGTATCTCGTCCGACAGGACGAAACCGAAACTAAAAAAGTACGAATAAATAAAGACGTGTTTGCTATCGAGGCAAATCTGAACAGCCCATCAAGAATTCATCCACTGCCCGTGCACACTGCCGACCTTCACGAATCGCCCACACAACCAATGATTGCCCGCGACGCATATCACCTGCTGTAAAAACCTTGTCGAGCGATGTCTGGTACTGCTCGGTATCGGCCAGCACATTACCGCGTGGATCAAGCTCGACGCCAAGTTCCTCAAGCATGCCTGCGTGGACCGGGTGAACAAAGCCCATTGCCAGCAATACCATATCGGCCTTGAGTTGAAACTCGCTGCCGGGGATTTCTGTCATCTGCCACTGGCCGTTGTCGCCCCGTTGCCAGTTCAGTCGCACGCAGTTAATGGCGGTTACCTTGCCGCCTTCACCTTCTATGGACCTGGTGGCGACTGACCAGTCACGCGCAGCGCCTTCGTCCTGTGAGCTGGAAGTGCGCATTTTGTTGGGCCAGTCGGGCCAGGTGAGTCCCTTGTTTTCATGTTCTGGCGGCTGCGGCATGATTTCCAGTTGCGTTACGGACAGTGCGCCCTGACGGAAGGAGGTGCCGATGCAGTCGGAGCCGGTATCGCCGCCACCGATGACGATGACATGTTTGCCCTCTGCCGTGAGTGAGATTGTCGGGTTGATGCCGTCACCCGCGTTGCGCTTGTTTTGCTGCGGCAGGAAGGTCATGGCGAAATGCACACCATCCAGTTCTCTGCCTGGTACTTCGAGGTCGCGCGAATGTTCCGAACCACCGCTCAGGATCACGGCATCAAATTTATCGAGCAACTCCCTGGCGGGTGTTGTGACGCCAATGTGTGCGTCAGTATGGAAGGTGACACCCTCGGCCTGCATTTGCGCCATGCGACGGTCAATGGTCTTTTTTTCCATTTTGAAGTCGGGGATGCCATAGCGCAGCAGTCCACCAATACGGTCGTTTTTTTCAAACAGGCCTACTTCATGTCCGGCACGTGCCAGCTGCTGTGCGGCGGCCATACCGGCAGGTCCGGAACCGACGATAGCGACGCGTTTGCCGGTTTTGTGTGCGGCGATTTGTGGCTGAATCCAGCCTTCTTCCCAACCCCTGTCGACGATGGCGCATTCGATCGTTTTGATAGTGACCGGGTTGTCGTCGATGTTCAGCGTGCAGGCCGCTTCACAGGGGGCTGGACAGATGCGCCCGGTAAATTCCGGGAAATTATTGGTTGAATGCAGGACAGTCAGTGCTTCCTGCCAGTTGCCCCGATACACGAGGTCGTTCCAGTCCGGAATGATATTGTTGACCGGGCAGCCCTGGTGACAGAAGGGAATGCCGCAATCCATGCAGCGAGCACCCTGGATGCCGAGTTCGTTTTCTTCCAGCGGAATAACGAATTCATTGTAATGCTGCACGCGGTCAGCCGCTGGTGCATAAGTGCGATCCAGTCGTTCGTACTCCAGGAAGCCTGTAGGTTTACCCATTAGTGATCCCTCCTGGCGGCCTGTTCGGTGGTTTCCTGTGCGGCTTGCATTTCCTGCAGTGCACGACGGTAGTCAACCGGCATGACTTTGACGAATTTAGGTAAATAGTC
>JAQBDO010000337.1:0-2670 GCA_032124375.1 Gammaproteobacteria bacterium | reverse complement strand
GTGAGGAGGACGTCCTCACCTATGCCATGTTTCCCGATATCGGCAAGCACTTCCTGGAGCAACGTACAGAAGGCACGTCAACCCCGAAAGCAGTGGAACACGGACATGGCGGAGACGCAGAAAGGCGTTCTCGTCCGACAGAATTCAACGTCACACTGCACGGCGAGCCCTACCATATAAAGATCACCGGCACCGGTCACCGTCAACAGGATAACCGACCCTTTTACATGACGGTCAACGGCGTGCCGGAAGAAGTACTGGTCGAGATTCTTGATGAAATACCGGCAACCGGTGAACACAGAGACAGCACCAAAGGTAGTCAACGTCCCCGCGCCATCCGCCCCGGGGATGTAACCACTTCAATGCCCGGCACTGTGATAGATGTGCTGGTCAAGGTCGGGGATGTTATAGCAGCCGGGACGCCAGTACTCATCACCGAGGCCATGAAAATGGAAACTGAAATCCAGGCCGCTGTTGCCGGCAAGGTAATCGCGATCAACGTCAGCAAGGGTGATCGCGTCAACCCGGATGAAACACTTGTTGAGATAGAACCCTGACCCTGACTGATAACCACACCGTGAAAACAGCTACTCAACTACCCCTGGTGCTGGCATCCACCTCGCGGTTCCGCAAGGAACTGCTACAGCGACTGGGCATCCCGTTTGAAACGGCAGCGCCTGATGTCGATGAATCCCCCCACGCCAACGAAACACCCGCCGCACTGGTCAGGCGCCTGTCCGAGGCCAAGGCCCGCGCAATCGGGCAATCGCGCCAGGGACTCATCATTGGTTCCGACCAGGTGGCCACCACCGGCAATAACATACTTGGCAAACCCGGGACACACCCCCGCGCTATCGAACAATTGCAATACCTGTCAGGCAGATTGGTCACCTTCCACACCGGCCTGTGCCTGCTAAACAGCGCAACCAATGAGGCCCTGACAGACGTTATCCCTTTCAAGGTGCAATTCAGACGGCTCAATGCAGGGCAAATAGAACGTTATCTGCAGGCAGACCAGCCCTACCACTGCGCCGGCAGTTTTAAATCAGAAGGACTGGGGATCACCCTGTTTGAGCGTATGGACGGCGATGATCCGAGTGCGCTGATTGGATTGCCGTTGATCCGACTGACAAGCATGCTGGCTGATGCCGGGGTTATGCTGCCGTAATGCAATAACACCCTGTTCGCAGGCAAGCCCGTTCCTGCAACTATATCTATCGCTGCCGGAATCGTTCTGTCTAACGTACCAAGCCGACACCACTGACAAAAAAATCACCCATGCCTTTTGCCATGGCAACACCTATACGCTCACTGAGTCGCTCCAGCAGATCAGGTTTCTCGGTGAACTCGACAATCTCTTCTTCACCAATGACCTCCCGCGCCACATAGCTGGAACTGCCGATCTCATCAGCCAGTCCCATCGGCAGGCTTTCCTCTCCCGTCCACACCAGACCGGTAAAAAGTTTCGAGTCATCTTTCAGTCGATCACCCCGGCCTTTTTTAACAGCGCTGATGAATTGCTCGTGAATGCTTTCAAGCAGTACCTTTACGTGCTCGACATCAGCCGGCTTCGAGGGTGTAAAAGGATCGAGAAAGCCCTTGCTTTCACCCGCCGTGTATAGACGACGCTCAACACCCAGTTTTTTCAGCGCATCAACGAAGCCGAAACTGTCCATACGCACACCAATGGAACCGATAATACTGGACTTGTTCACATAGATTTCATCCGCCGCTGAAGCGACGTAGTAACACCCGGAAGCACACATGTCAGTTACCACGGCATACAGGGGAATATCCGGATAGAGCTCCCGGAGACGCCTGATCTCGTCAAAAATATAAGCGGATTGCACCGGACTGCCGCCCGGTGAGTTAGAGCGTAAAATCACCCCTGCCGTATTCTTATCCTCAAAGGCATTACGCAGGCCGGTGATAACCTTGTCAGCACTGGCTTCAGATGAATCAGAGATAACCCCCTTCAGATCAACCAGCGCGGTATGTTTCCCGCTTGATTGACTCAAGCTGGACCAGTCTGTTGGCATATACAGAATCAGTAACGCCAGCAGATATAACACCAGCAGGAATTTAAAAAATATACTCCAGCGCCGGGCCCGGCGTTGTTCATCGACAGCCGCAAAGGCAAGACGATTCACAAGATCCCTGTGCCATGCTTCATCAGTGTTGTTCGAATTACTGCCGGATGCATCCTTGTTAAACATAAAATCACCTGCCATCAATTTTCAGATCAAAGTTTTCAATCAGATAGGAGCCCGGCTGTCGCCATCCAGCCCGGCATGTCCGCAATCCTGTCCAGACAAACCAGCGGCGCATGCCGGTCAAGTCGTTCGCCAGAATGAACCCCTGAGCGAACCGCGATTTTTGCAACACCGGCACTGGTCGCCATTTCCATATCATATTCCGTATCACCCACCATTATCGTCTCTTCGGGAAGAACATCCAGTGCCGTCATCAAATCCAGTAACATTTGCGGGTGCGGCTTTGACGACGCCTCATCGGCGCAGCGCGTGGCATGAAATAAAGCGGCCAGACCGGTATCGTTCAGTACGCGATCCAGCCCGCGTCGTGCCTTCCCGGTGGCCACGCCCAGCAGATAACCATTGTCCTTAATGGTCTCCAGTGCCTCACGTGCGCCGTCAAACAGCATCGAGCTTT
>JAQBDO010000336.1:0-9676 GCA_032124375.1 Gammaproteobacteria bacterium | reverse complement strand
GGCGAACAACGCCAGTAACAAGGCACGCGTTAAAAAAGAGGCAGCCCTGCAACAGGCAGAGGCGCGTAATGAACGTGCGCTTGCCCGGAATTACATTTCACCCTCCAGCATTAAATAAGAGTTCCCCGTTGTTGTTCTCGTAGATCCTGAACGTGTATCTTGCCGCCCTGTCTGCTCGCCTGTTAACCGGGGGGGCTTATGCCTGGACTGCTCATTGCCCGGGGTGTAACTAATTGACAAAATTCAGTTGAAAAATCTCACAGAGAATCAGGTTCGATGTGTCCATGATAATAATCATGGAAAGCAAACCAAAGGG
Organism: Gammaproteobacteria bacterium; assembly: GCA_032124375.1. Taxonomy (GTDB): domain Bacteria; phylum Pseudomonadota; class Gammaproteobacteria; order UBA9214; family UBA9214; genus UBA9214. Next base: position 9,360 of record JAQBDO010000336.1, on the reverse strand, counting down.
AGAAGTTGCTGTGATTAATAGAATTCTGACGTCGATGCTAATGATCCTGGCGATGCCCATGCCGGCTGTTTTACTGCTATTGCCGCAATTTTCAAGCCCGCTTGTCCGGGCTGACCAGCAATCGGGCTGGTATCTGCAGCAGCTGTTTGAGCCAGGCAGTGTGCAATTACAGCAGCAAGCGGGTGGCGGGGTGCAAATTTACCCAGGGCTCACGGATTCTGAGGCTGGTTAGCTTCAGTGAAAAATGGTGGTTGCTGAAACAGTCCTGCGCCGGCTTGCAGGGTCGCGAAATAATCGACCCGGTCTAATAGGCGTCTGGAAGTTTTTCGTTGATGATGAGACGTTTGCCGTCAATAGTGATGTAATTGCCAGTCGCCAGGTCTTTCAAGATACGTGCGACCATTTCACGGGAGGCGCCGATATGGTTGGCAATATCCTGCTGTGTTGGACGGTTGATGATAACCATTTTGCCGTCTTCTTCCTGTGCCATACCCAGCAGCACCTTGGCAACGCGGCCGTACACATCCATCAGCGCGAGGGTTCTGACGTTGTCACTTAAAAAACGCACGCGCCTGGTCAGTTCCCGTATAAGATTGAGGGCCAGGTCGGTGTTCCTTGAGAGTAAACTGTGGAAGTCCTCTTTGGAGATGACACCGATGGTAGACTTTTCCGTGGTAATGACAGATGCCGAGCGGGGTGCGCCGTCCAGCAGTGCCAGTTCGCCAAAGTGGTCACCGGGCCCCTGGGCGTTAATGATAATTTCCTTGCCTTCTTCATTACTCAGAAATACCTTGATCGCACCCGTGATAATAATGAAGAAGCTGTTGGCCTCATCACCTTCATTGATGATGATGGTATTTTTCTGGAAGGAGCGCGTCACCATGTGGTGCTCGAGGAGTTCCAGTTCGGTGGGACTGAGCCCGGAAAATATGGCGACGTCTTCCAGCATGCGTATTACCCTTGAATTTTTGCAGCGTCCTGCCAGTATTCCACCAGTATTCCACAGCTATCGTGGTTATAGTGTCATTTTCGGGTAACTGGCTGCAATACCGTGAGGAAAGCTGATATCTTTTCAATACAGGCTGGCAGGTCCGAATCTGCAGGAACCCCGGGCGGGGGAATCCTTGTTGCAGAAATCAGGTCCATTGTTTGGTGGGTGAGTCAGGAGAGCATCATGATGAATTTTCAACATTTCGCGAGGGTGTCGCTGTTTATGACCGTTGCTGTTCTGCTGGCGGCAACGAGCGTCTGTGTGCCGGCGGCTGGAACGGACATGCAGCCAGTCAAGGAGATGAAATCAACCTACGCCTACCAGCCACCACAGCGGGGCGCCCCGCAGGCCCGGGTAGGCGGGGGAACGCGTGGCACAGGAGGAGATAAGCCGGAATTACAGGTGCTGGCGCCTGATCATGTCGGCCTGACCACACACTCACAGCCCAGGCTTTACTGGTATGCATATTCTCCTGTGGCTGCACACATTGAATTTGCAATCATCAACGATGAGGCCATCGACCCCCTGCTGGAAGTCGAGACGGGTGAGGTAAAGGTGACCGGGGTGCAGCATCTCGATCTTGCAGACCACAATATAGCGCTGCAGCCAGGTGTGCCTTACCAGTGGTCAGTGGCATTAATCATGGATGAAGACAACCGTTCTACCGACGTGATTGCCAGCGGCGTCGTTGAGCGGATTGAGCCCGGCCAGGAAATGAGCAAGCGGATTGCGGGCGTTCGTGGCAGGGAGCTGGTGGCCGCTTACGCCAGCGAGGGTATCTGGTACGACGCGCTCGATGAGATCTCCACGATGATTGAAGGGGCACCCGCTGATGAGGAACTGGTCGCCATCCGTGCGACCTTGCTGGACCAGGTTGGTTTGCAGGCAGTGGCCGCGAAGTAAGCTGTCAGGCGCAGTTCAGGTCTGAAAACCTCCACAGATACTGTGGATTGACGTAGTTATCCATGCGTGTAGAATACGCGCACTCCGGTAATTGAGGGCGTTGAAGGAACCCCTGTTACCTGACTGGACCCTGTAAGCGGGGTTTTTTTGTTCCCGGACTGGAAGTCCACGGCCGTATCGCCAGGGTGAGATTCGATAAGTGTTTGAGTCTCAGGAATAAAAATCGGAGTAAATGGAGTGGGCCTTTGGCCCATTTTTTGTTTCCGGGGCACAGAATGAAGCAGGATCCGTTACATATAGGCGATTTGCTGGAGCCGGGCATTCGTTCCATGGGTTATGAACTGGTGGGCGTTGAATTCCAGACAGGCGGCCCGGGTGGCGGCCTGCTAAGGGTCTATATAGATAGTGAAAACGGTATTTCGGCGGACGATTGCCAGAAGGTGAGTTACCAGGTCAGCGGCATACTGGATGTCGAGGACCCGATTCCGGGGCATTACACCCTGGAGATATCGTCACCCGGGCTTGATCGCCTGTTGTTCCGGCCGCAGGATTTTGAACGCTTCGCCGGGCACTTGATAAAGCTTCGCGCTGCGTACCCGATTGAGGGACAGCGCAAGTTCAAGGGCCGCCTGATTGGTATGCAGGGCGATAATGTTGTATTTGAGCAGGACGATATGGAAATCAGTCTGCCGTTTGATCAGATTGAACAGGCACGGCTGGTGCCTGAATACTGAAGCTAGTTGGAGGATTCAGGAATGGACAGTAAAGAGATACTGATGGTCGTGGACGCGGTATCGAACGAAAAAGGCATCGATAAGGAAGTCATTTTCGAGGCCATTGAGATCGCCTTGGCGACTGCGACCCGCAAGAATGCAAACGGCGATATTGATGCGCGCGTTGCAATCGATCGCAAATCCGGCGAATACCAAACCTTTCGTCGCTGGCAGGTGATTGATGAGACGTTGGCAGAGACTGCGGGCGAAGCAGATAAATCTGCTGCAGACGTGCTGATCTTTGATGCGCCGGAACGGCAGTTTACGCTGGCGGCAGCAGTGGAAATGGATCCAGAACTGCGTCACGGTGATTATATTGAAGAGCCGATGGACTCGGTTGATTTCGGCCGTATTGGTGCGCAGACGGCCAAACAGGTCATTGTGCAAAAGGTCCGTGACGCAGAGCGCGCAATGGTGGTTCAGGCTTACGAGGGCCGCGTTGGTGAACTGGTTACCGGCATAGTAAAGCGGGTTGAGCGTGGTAATGTCTATCTGGATCTCGGTGGTAATGCCGAGGCAATTATTCTGCGTGAGCAAATGATTCCGCGGGAAGCCGTACGTCCGGGTGATCGCTTGCGCGGTTATTTGCGTGAAGTCAGTGCCGAACAGCGCGGGCCGCAATTATTTATCAGTCGTGTTGCTCCGGAATTTCTGCTGGGACTGTTCAAGCTGGAAGTGCCTGAAGTGGGGCAGGATCTGATCGATATTCTCGCTGCTGCGCGTGATCCGGGGCTGCGCGCCAAGATTGCCGTGAAGAGTAATGACCCCCGTATTGATCCGGTCGGTGCCTGTGTTGGCATGCGTGGTTCACGCGTGCAAACAGTTTCAACCGAACTGTCCGGTGAGCGTGTTGATATTATTCTCTGGGACGAGAATCCTGCACAGTTTGTGATTAACGCCATGTCACCGGCTGAAGTGGTTTCTATCGTGGTGGATGAAGATTCACACACAATGGATATAGCTGTAGCTGAAGACCAGTTGTCACAGGCCATTGGTCGCGGCGGACAGAATGTGCGTCTGGCAAGCCAGTTGACCGGCTGGACACTGAACGTCATGGATGAAGCGCATGCGGAAGAGAAGAGTGAGTCCGAGGCCAATGAATTAAAGCGGCTGTTTACCGAACAGCTCGACGTGGATGAAGAGATCTCCGTGATTCTCGTGCAGGAAGGTTTTTCCTCGATTGAGGAGATCGTGTACGTGCCAAGCAGTGAGCTGCTTGCTATTGAAGAGTTCGATGAGGCTATGGTGGAAGAACTGCGTGGTCGTGCGCGTGATGTGTTGCTGACACAGGCGATCATGAAAGAAGAAAAAATCGGTGATGCAGAACCTGCAGCTGACTTGCTGGGAATGGAAGGCATGGACAAGGACCTGGCCTACGAGCTTGCCAGTCGTGGTGTGATCACCATGGAGGATCTGGCAGAGCAGGCAGTTGATGAGTTGCTGGATATAGAGAGCTTGGATAAGGAGCGGGCAGGTGCGCTGATTATGACCGCCAGGGCCCCCTGGTTTGCTGAAGAAGCAGCCGATTGAACGCAGCTATAGGAGCGAGACAGGTAATGTCAGATGTTACGGTAAAACAGTTCGCAGAAGTGGTGGGTGTCCCTCCTGCCAGACTGCTGGTGCAGTTGGGTGAGGCAGGACTCTCGGTTAGCGATGAAAATGCGACTATTTCCGATACCGAGAAAACCCGGTTGCTGGACTTCTTGCGGCTGAGTCATGGTAAAAGCGATTCCTTGTCAGCAGGCGGTAATAACAAGATAACGCTGAAAAGAAAGACGCAGACTGAATTGCGTGCCAAGGTCCCCGCCGGTCGTGGACCGGCTGGCCGTGGTGCCGATCGTGTCCGTCCTGAAGCAAAGACTGTCTCGGTAGAAGTACGCAAGAAACGTACTTATGTGAAGCGCGCCGATCTGATGGCGGAAGAACAGCAGCGGCTTGACGAGGAAGCGGCGGAACAGGCGCGTATCAAGGCAGAGGCCGATGCCATTGATGAAGCCGCCAACAAGAAGCGCGAAGATGCCAGAAAGAAGGTCGCTGAAGAGCAGGCTGCTGAAGAACTGCGTTTGCAGGCCGAACGTGATGTGAGAGAAAAAGCCGCAGAAGAGAAGAGACAGCAGACTCAGGCTGCAGAGGCCGCACGCACTACGGCGGCGAAGCAGGAAGATGTACGCGCCAAGAAGCCGGATGCAGACCGCAAGTCGCGCAAGGATGCGGAGAGCAAGGACACCAAATACGGTCGCAAGGAGTTACATGTGACTGCTGGCAAGGGCGGGCACCGCAAGAAGAAGGCCAGACCTTCGCGCCGTGTCACCATTGAGTCAACGGGCGAACATGGTTTTGCGCGACCAACCGAGGCGGTTATCCAGGAAGTTTCCATACCCGAAAATATTCTTGTTTCCGAGCTGGCACGGAAGATGTCTGTAAAGGCCGCGGAAATTATCAAGGTGCTGATGCAAATGGGTGTGATGGCGGCGATCAACCAGTCGCTCGATCAGGACACGGCGACGCTGGTTGTGGAGGAAATGGGCCACATTGCCAAGCCGGCGCAGGAAAATGTCCTTGAAGATGAACTGAAACAGCAGGCCCAGGAAATATCCGGTGAAAGATTGCCGCGTCCGCCGGTCGTGACCATCATGGGTCATGTCGATCACGGCAAGACCTCGCTGCTGGATTATATCCGGCGTACCAAGGTTGCCGATGCAGAGGCCGGGGGTATTACCCAGCATATTGGTGCCTACCATGTAGAAACATCGAAAGGCATGATCAGTTTTCTGGATACGCCGGGACATGCTGCCTTTACGGCCATGCGCGCGCGCGGCGCCGGCGTCACTGACATTGTCATCCTCGTGGTCGCTGCCGATGACGGTGTTAAGCCGCAGACGAAAGAAGCGGTCAGGCATGCCAGAGCGGCCGGGGTGCTGTTGATGATTGCTGTTAACAAGATGGACAAGCCGGAAGCGGATCCGGAGCGCGTCAAGAATGAAATGGCGGCACTGGGAGTGATCCCTGAAGATTGGGGTGGTGACGTCATGTTTATGCCGGTGTCTGCAAAGACCGGTGAGGGTATTGATGAACTGCTGGATGCCATCTTGCTGCAGGCTGAAGTGCTGGAGCTGACTGCGGTACAAGATTGCATGGCTACCGGTGTGGTGATTGAGTCCAGTCTCGACAAGGGGCGTGGCGCCGTCGCCACTATCCTGGTGCAGAACGGCATACTTAAAAGAGGCGACCTGGTGCTGACCGGGACCGAGTATGGCCGGGTACGGGCCATGTTTGACGAGAACGGCAAGCAGGTGAGTGAGGCAGGCCCGTCTATACCTGTGCAGGTGCTGGGGCTGTCGGCAGTTCCGAATGCAGGTGATGACGTGATTGTTGTTGCTGATGAACGCAAGGCACGTGAACTTGCCGAGCTGCGTCAGGAAAAATCACGTGCCCAGCGCCTTGCTGTACAGCAGCAGGCGCGGCTTGACGATGTGTTTTCATCTGTCCGTGACGGACAGGTGCCGGCCGTTAATATCGTACTCAAGGCAGATGTACAGGGCAGTGCAGAGGCATTGAGAGAAGCCTTGACCAACCTGACGGCTGATGAGTCTGCTGTGAAGGTGAAGGTGGTTTCCAGTGGTGTCGGTGGTATTAATGAGTCTGACGTCAACCTGGCGGTTGCTTCCAACGCCATTATCATTGGTTTTAATGTACGTGCCGATGCTTCTTCGAAGCGCCTGATCGAGGACAACAACATTGAGCTCAAGTACTACAGCGTTATCTATAATGCCATTGATGATGTCAAGGCAGCTGCAAGTGGTTTGATGGCACCGGAGACCCGGGAAAAGATCATTGGTCTGGCCGAGGTCAAGGAAGTCTTCCGTTCACGCAAGCTGGGCGACATTGCCGGCAGCATCGTTACCGAGGGAACCGTGCGTCGCAACAGTCCGATTCGTGTGTTGCGCGAGAATGTTGTGGTGTTTGAAGGTGAGCTTGAGTCGCTGCGTCGTTTCAAGGATGACGTTAATGAAGTCAAGGCAGGTACCGAGTGCGGCATCGGCGTCAAGAATTACAGTGTGGCGGCCGGCGATCAGATTGAAGTGTTTGAACGATTCGAGGTGGCGCGCTCGCTGTAAGGCTTTATTTACGGGTTTGTCTGTTCCATAACCCGCAGCTGCCGTCAGCGTGTGTCTGAGTTATGCCAAAGGAATTTCCCAGGACCCGTCGTATTGGTGAACAGATCCAGCGTGAGCTGGCATCGTTGATACGTGAGGATATTAAAGATCCGCGAATCGGGATGGTGAGTGTTACCTCCGTTATTGTTACCCGCGACCTGTCACACGCGAAAGTGTATGTGTCTGTGCTGGGAAATGCAGAACAGACAGCGGCCTCGATTAGTGTGCTCAGTAATGCTGCAGGTTTCCTGCGACACAAGCTGGGCAAGATTCTGCATATCAGGGTAATCCCCGAGCTGCGTTTTTATCATGACCGTTCCCTGGAAGAGGGCGCGCGCATGGGGGCATTGATTAATGCCGCAATTGCCAGTGATAAAGGCAATGTCGATGATGAAGAATAAGCGGCGCATGAATGCTCTGTCTGCAGGGCGGGTAAAGGAACAACGTGACCTGCCCGTCAAATGCAGCGCTCCGTATCTGACGGCTACGCTACGCTTTACCCGTCCTGCGGGACTGCAGGACCGCCAGGGCACAGCGTACCCGTCGGGTTGAAGTTGTTCTATTTATTCCGGATTTGAACTGAGGTTGTCAGACAATTATGGGTCGATGTCGTAGTCAACAGAACCTGCGCCGTGTCAACGGTATTTTGCTGCTGGACAAGCCCGTCGGACTGACATCCAACGGTGCCTTGCAGGAAGTTAAAAAACTCTTTGCTGCACGCAAGGCAGGGCATACCGGTAGTCTGGATCCGCTCGCGACCGGTTTGTTGCCGCTGTGTTTTGGTGAGGCAACCAAGGTGTCGGGGTTTCTGCTGGATGCCGACAAGCACTATCAGGTGACCTGTAAATTCGGTGAGCAGACCACCACCGGTGATGCAGAAGGCGAAGTTATCAAGCAGCGCCCGCTGGGTGGCCTGAACGAGCAACAATTACTCAAGGCGCTCGAGGGCTTTCGCGGCGATATTGAACAAATTCCTCCCATGTATTCGGCCCTGAAGCACAAGGGTGAACGGCTCTACAAGCTGGCCCGACAGGGTGTTGAGGTGGAGCGTGAGGCGCGGCAGGTCACCATTTTTGAGCTGGAACTGGTGAGCTTCAAGTCACCAGTCGCAGAGCTGCGGGTGCATTGCTCAAAAGGTACCTATGTGCGCACGCTGGTTGAAGATATTGGCGAGCTGCTGGGTTGCGGAGCGCATGTAATTGGCCTGCGACGCAATGGCGTGGGGCCGTTTGATGACACTAATATGATCGATATGGAAGGCCTGCAGGCGGTTGCCGCAGAGGGTCAACATGCACTGGATAAGCTGTTGTTACCCATGGAAAGTGGCTTGACCCAGTGGCCGGATGTCCGGCTCACGGGCGATGCCGCCTTCTATCTGCGCCAGGGCCAGCCGGTACTGGTTCCAAAGGCACCGACAACCGGCTGGGTTCGCCTGTATGAAGGCGAAAGCCGCTTTCTGGGTATGGGTGAAATACTGGATGACGGGCGTGTGGCGCCACGGCGGCTGATGATTGCCTCCTGATACCCACACGAGACGCTTGTAGCGGGTGGGCACGGGAGTTAGAATACGCAGCTCACTTGATTTTGATAGAGATTTAAGTAAATTTCAGGAGTTTTTAGATGGCTTTAAGTGCCGAACAAAAAGGGCATATCGTTGATGCTCACAAACGTGGTGATGCAGATACCGGTTCGCCAGAAGTGCAGGTTGCCTTGTTGACAGCCAACATTACAGAACTGACCGGGCATTTTGCCGAACATAAAGGTGATCATCATTCACGCCAGGGTCTCCTGCGGATGGTCAACAAACGTCGCAAGCTGCTGGACTATCTGAAAGGCAAGGACAGCAAGCGTTATCAGGATCTCATTGCCACACTTGGCTTGCGCCGTTAACACCCGCGTCATTTCATTCGCTGTTAACCAACCACCTTATTCAGACTGGGGAATACACCTGTGACTGCTATTAAAAAAACCTTTCAGTATGGTGACCAGACGGTCACGCTAGAGACCGGGGAAATTGCCCGCCAGTGCAGTGCGGTAATCGTCAGCATGGGTGAGACGAAAGTACTTGCTACCGTCGTCGGTGACAAGAAGGCCATGGAAGGACGTGACTTCTTTCCGATGACCGTTGATTACCAGGAAAAGAGTTACGCAGCCGGTCAGATCCCGGGTAACTTTTTTCGTCGCGAAGGTCGGCCGAGTGAAGCAGAGACTTTACTGTGTCGCCTGATTGATCGTCCGTTACGTCCGCTGTTCCCGAAAGGTTTTACACACGAAGTGCAGGTCATACTCACGGTCATTTCCTTCGACCCGCAAATCAATCCCGATATTCCTGCGCTGATTGGTGCCTCCGCCGCGATGTCTATCTCCGGCCTGCCGTTCAGCGGCCCGGTGGGTGCAGCCCGCGTTGGTTATATTGATGGTCACTACGTCGTTAACCCGACCACCGATCAGATGCAAGAGTCACTGCTGGACCTGGTGGTTGCCGGCACCGACAGCGCCGTGCTGATGGTTGAGTCAGAGGCGAAAGAGCTTTCGG
>JAQBDO010000335.1:0-3434 GCA_032124375.1 Gammaproteobacteria bacterium | reverse complement strand
TGACTCGTACTCCACGTGCGAGGTCGCAATCGTGATACCACGTGCGCGCTCTTCCGGCGCATTGTCAATCTGGTCGAAGGCCCTGAACTCACCACCGTGCAGTTCCGCCATCACCTTGGTGATCGCCGCTGTCAACGTCGTCTTACCGTGATCAACGTGGCCTATCGTTCCTACGTTTACATGCGGCTTGGTGCGGTCAAATTTTCCCTTGGACACGACAGTATTCCTCTTTAATCGTCAATTTATAATCAGGATGCTTTCTTAATTACGGCGTCAGCTATATTCGCCGGCGCCTCGTTGTACTTCTCAAACTCCATCGAGTAGGTCGCGCGTCCCTGTGTTGCTGAACGCAGGTCCGTGGCGTAACCAAACATCTCTGCCAGCGGTACTTCAGCGCGAATTACCTTACCGGCAGGACTTTCGTCCATTCCCTGGGTGATGCCGCGGCGCCGGTTCAGGTCGCCCATCACATCACCGAGGTAATCTTCCGGCGTAACCACCTCTACCTTCATGATCGGTTCCAGCAAAACCGGCTTGGCGCGCAGCGCGCCCGCTCTGAATGCCATGGAACCGGCTATCTTGAAGGCCAGTTCGTTGGAGTCGACATCGTGGTAGGAACCGTCATACAGCGTGACCTTCACATCCACCACCGGGTAACCACCGACCACCCCGCTCTCCATCTGTTCCTGCACACCCTTGTCGACCGAGGAAATATATTCCCGGGGAACCACACCGCCGACAATGGCGTTTTCAAACTCGTATCCGGCACCGGTTTCCCGTGGCTCAAGCTTCAACCACACATGCCCATACTGACCACGACCACCGGACTGCCGTATAAACCTGCCTTCCTGCTCGACACTCCCGCGTATCGTTTCGCGGTAGGCCACTTGCGGTGCGCCCACATTGGCGGCAACAGCGAATTCACGCTTCATGCGGTCAACAATGATATCCAGGTGCAACTCGCCCATACCGGAAATAATTGTCTGTCCGGTCTCTTCGTCGGTACGCACGCGAAACGACGGGTCTTCTTTCGCCAGTTTCTGCAGTGCCACCCCCATCTTTTCCTGATCAGCCATGGTTCGCGGCTCAACAGCGACGGAAATCACCGGCTCCGGAAAATCCATGCGCTCCAGTGTAATTACACTGCCCGGATCACACAGGGTATCGCCCGTGGTTACATCTTTAAGGCCTACGGCAGCGGCAATATCACCGGCACACACCGCTTTAATCTCTTCCCGGCTGTTGGAATGCATCTGCAAAATACGGCCGATGCGTTCTTTCTTGCCCTTCACCGGGTTGTAAATGCTGTCACCCGATTTAAGTACCCCGGAATAGACCCTGAAAAAAGTCAGGTTACCGACAAACGGGTCGGTCGCTATCTTGAAGGCCAGTGCTGCAAAAGGCTCTTCATCAGAGGGGTGGCGCTCGCCCTCGGTTTCCCCATCCTCGAGGACACCCTTGATTGCCGGCACATCCAGCGGTGACGGCATGTAATACACTATCGCATCCAGCATGGCCTGCACGCCCTTGTTCTTGAATGCAGAACCACACAGCGTCGGGATGATCTCGTTAGCCAGAGTGCGTATACGCAAGCCGGAGCGAATTTCCTCGTCAGACAACTCACCCGTTACCAGGTATTTATCCATCAATTCTTCGGACGCCTCGGCAGCCTCCTCAACCATGTGCTCGCGCCACTTGATACAGGCAGCCAGCAAATCAGCCGGTACTTCCTTTTCTTCGTAACTGATGCCCTTGTCGGCTTCATTCCAGTAAATCGCCTGCATCCGGATCAGGTCAACCACACCCTGAAAACTGTCCTCTGCGCCGATCGGTAACTGCAATGGCACCGGATTGGCACCAAGGCGTTGCCGAATCTGCCCGACTACGCGCAGGAAATCGGCGCCGGAACGATCCATCTTGTTGACGAAGGCCATCCGCGGTACGGCGTATTTATTTGCTTGCCGCCATACTGTTTCCGACTGCGGCTCTACTCCGCCGACCGCGCAAAATACTGCACAGGCGCCGTCCAGTACCCGCAGCGAGCGCTCCACTTCGATAGTAAAGTCTACGTGCCCGGGCGTATCGATTATGTTAATACGCTGCTGCTCAAACTGCTTGTCCATGCCCTGCCAGAAGCAGGTGGTTGCAGCAGAGGTAATCGTTATACCGCGTTCCTGCTCCTGCTCCATCCAGTCCATGATAGCTGCGCCATCATGCACTTCACCAAGCTTGTGAGACACCCCGGTATAAAACAAAATACGTTCTGTGGTGGTGGTCTTCCCCGCATCGATATGCGCCATGATACCGATGTTCCGGTAACGCGCCAATGGAGTAGTCCGTGCCACAATAGTGTTCCCGAATGCCTGTATTTAAGTTAATTGAAGGTCTACCAGCGAAAATGGGAGAAGGCCTTGTTAGCCTCTGCCATACGGTGGGTTTCTTCACGCTTCTTCACCGCTGAACCCCGATTTTCGGAGGCATCCAGCAGCTCACCCGCCAGCCGCAACGGCATGGATTTCTCGCTACGCTTGCGCGACGCGTCCAGCACCCAGCGCATGGCCAGCGTGGTGCGACGTATCGGACGCACCTCAATCGGCACCTGGTAGGTTGCACCACCGACACGGCGGGACTTCACCTCAACCATCGGGCGGACGTTGTCCAGCGCCTTGTCGAGCACCCCAACCGGGTCTGCATTACCCTTGCCGGCAATCTGGTCGAGTGCGCCGTAGATAATACGCTCTGCAACCGACTTCTTGCCGGACTTCATGACCATGTTAATAAACTTGGCCAGCATAAGATTGCTGTACTTGGGATCAGGCAGAATTTCCCTTGAACCGATGACTTTTCTTCTGGACATTGCTGTTTCTCAATTCTCGTTCGTGGATCAGGACTTTGGTCGTTTGGCGCCGTACTTCGAACGGCCCTGACGACGACTGGTGACACCGGAGGTATCGAGACTGCCACGCACGGTGTGATACCGTACACCAGGCAAATCCTTGACGCGACCACCGCGGATCAATACCACCGAGTGTTCCTGCAGGTTATGACCCTCACCACCAATGTAGGTAGTCACTTCAAAGCCATTGGTCAAACGCACGCGCGCGACCTTGCGCAATGCAGAGTTCGGTTTCTTCGGCGTCGTTGTATAAACACGCGTACAGACACCACGCTTCTGAGGACACGCCTCCAGCGCAGGAACATTGCTTTTTTCCCGTTTGCGGGAGCGCGGCTTGCGTACTAACTGATTGATCGTTGCCATTAACAAATAAACCTTGGAGATTTAAACAAAAAAATTCATCACCCTGAAAACAAAAGACAGGCCGGATGGACCGGCCTGTCGACAGAAGCGGAATTTTAGGATCAGGGGCTTTCCCTGTCAAGTACGATTTTCTATTCGGCAGGAGACTCCGCTACATTTTCTGCCTGTTTTTCCT
>JAQBDO010000334.1:0-4486 GCA_032124375.1 Gammaproteobacteria bacterium | reverse complement strand
CACCCCGATGGTGGTCAGGCGGCGCTGGCCGTGTTGCAGATTGCATCGGCAGACGCCAGGGATGTTTATCTGGCTGCTGCAGATGGCCCGGCCTTCACGCTGCAGCCACTGCCCTATTCGTTTGAAGCGTGATTTATTTTCAGCCAGGCAATCACCCGTTCCAGTAATTCGGTATCCATCCCATCAAAGAAGTGATCGGCGCCGGTGACCTCGGTTTGCTGGTAATGGCTGTTGTTTGCCTGCGCCGCCTGTTTTCGTGAGGCGGCTGTGTCTTTGATACCCTGCAGGTCATTGCTGCCATAGATATCAAGCACCGGCAGTTTGATGCTGGACAATGATTTCAGTGTACCCATGGAATCCGGTACATTCTTAAATGCGCCGTTCACACCGATAACGATGAGCGATTCGACCTGCGCACTGTTCCTGTGCGCCGCATAAAACAACAGGTCTGCGCCGCCACGACTGTGTGAAATCAATGTCACCTTGCCAGCCCCCTGCTCTGCGAGCCAGTCCAGTGCGGCGTTGATCCTGTCAGCCCCTTCCTGTATCAACTGTCCTTCCAGGGTTTCATCAGCCGCCTCGGGAGGTAATGGCATCTGGATGGACAGGGATTGCCAGCCACTCTCGGCCAGCCCTGAACGCAAGGGCTGAATGACTTGCGGCCAGTCCGGGTGAGCACCTGTGCCATGAACAAGCACCACCGTACCCAGCGGTGGTGAGGCTTCAGCGGGTGTGTATATACCGAGGAACTTGTGATTGCCCACTTTCAGCCAGACCGCTTCACCATCAATCAGCTGATCGACAATCTGGTCAGCCCAGCGCTGTTCCTTGGCAACATCTGATAGTGTGTCCGCGCCGAATGAGGCGCTCGTCAGTGACAGCAACAGCAAGCCACAGGCAGGCAGTAAATAGTGTTTTTTCATATAGATACCTCATAAGTCTGATGTTAGAACCCTCTTTTAATAGCTTGTATGTTATCAATATACAGCGCCACTGCAACCGCTTTGAACTGACTTGAATGAAGGCTGTCTTAAGACTCAGTACGCACACAGGCAATATTCAGAGGGTTATCAGCATGCAACAACGGAAAGTATTAGCGCTTATCGGCATTGTGACTATTGCAGCCATTGCCGTTCTCAAGATGGGCACGGCCGCAGAGCCCACCCCGGCAAAGACCCCGGTCACGGCTGCATCGACAGGCGGGTTTGTCATGCCATCGCCCGAAGCATTACGTGCCCGGCTGACACCGTTGCAATATGACGTCACCCAGAATGAAGGCACAGAGCCCCCTTTCAAGAATGAATACTGGGATAACAAGCAAGACGGTATCTATGTAGACGTCGTTTCCGGTGAACCCCTGTTCAGCTCGACAGACAAGTTCAAGTCCGGCACTGGCTGGCCAAGTTTCATCCGGCCGATTGCCCCGGATGCACTGAAGACACATACAGATAGCCGCTTTTTCATGAAACGCACTGAACTCAAAAGCACTACAGCGAACTCGCATCTGGGGCATGTTTTTGAGGATGGGCCTGAACCGACCGGCCTGCGCTACTGTATCAACTCCGCTGCGCTGCGGTTTATTCCCAAAGAGGAGCTTGAGGCTAACGGTTACGGGGAATATCTGACGCTCTTTCAGGAGTGAACCCCCCTCCCCCTGAGGAGGGAGGGAGTTCTCTGGCTGACCGATCCGGCAGTTAGCCGTATACTGCCCGTGCCGCGGCGACTGCCACACCGGAATTTACCGGTGCTTTCATAGCGCTGAGAACGGCATCCAGCGCACCCAGACAAAACAGTACATTGGTCTGGTTGCTGGCGAAACCCATCAGGCCAATGCGCCAGATCTTGCCGGCCATTGCACCGAGTCCGGCACCGATTTCAAGGTTGTATTCGTTCAACAACGCGCTGCGTACCGCCGCTTCATCAACACCGTCAGGTATGGATACCGCATTCAGTTGTGGCAGGCGTTCACCTTCCGGTACCGCAAAATTCAGACCCATTGCCTCGAGCCCGTTGCGTAGCGCTTCATGGTTTTTCCGGTGCCGTGCCCAGGAATTTTCGATGCCCTCTTCCTGCAACACAACGAGCGCCTCGTGCAGGCCATAGAGTGTATTGACCGGAGCCGTGTGATGGTAAGTGCGCTTGGCGCCACTACCCCAGTAACCCAGCACCAGGTTCAGATCCAGGAACCAGCTCTGCACCTTTGTTTTGCGACTGGTAATCACATCGACAGCACGCTGGCTGAAAGAGACGGGTGACAGGCCCGGTACGCATGACAGGCATTTCTGCGTGCCGGAATAAATCGCATCGATGTCCCAGTCACTGACCATTAGCGGTGAGCCGGCAAGCGAGGTCACTGCATCAACGATCACCAGGCAGTCATGCTGGTGCCCCAGCGCGGTCAATGTTTTTGCGTCGGAAATGGCACCGGTTGATGTTTCAGCATGCACAAAGGCAAGAATTTTCGCATCGGGATTGGCCTTCAGTGCCTCTTCCGCTTTTTGCGGATTCACGGCAACGCCCCAGTCATCCTGAACCATCACGGCGGTAGCGCCACAACGTTCGACATTTTCTTTCATGCGACCACCGAACACACCGTTCTGGCAGACAATCACCTTGTCGCCCGGCTCTACCAGGTTTACAAAGCACATCTCCATACCCGCAGAACCCGGCGCCGATACCGGCATGGTCAATGCATTGCTGGTCTGGAAGGCATAACGCAGCAGTTCTTTCATTTCATCCATCATGTCCACAAAGGCAGGATCCAGATGACCAATAGTGGGACGCGACATGGCTTCGAGGATGCGCGGGTTGACGTCAGAGGGGCCAGGGCCCATCAGCGTACGAACAGGGGGATGAAATGACTGAATGCTCATGTGTGCCTCTTGTACTGGAATAATTGGAAACAGGGATTTTTCAAACCGCTAATTCTAGCATTTTCAGCCCCAAAACCCATACCTCATTATTGATGGAGAAAACAGCGTACCGTATGGTCTCCGCGGCTGGTCTCAGCCGGATAACTGTCTCGACAAACAGCCATTGCCCGGGGGCAACGCGGATGAAAATGGCAGCCCGCAGGCGGTGTTGCCGGCGACGGGATATCCCCTTGCAGACGGATAATCTCCCGCTGTGAGCCGGAATCGATCACCGGAACGGCCGACAGCAGGGCCCCGGTATAGGGATGCAGCGGCCGTTCCAGCACATCGGCGACCGGGCCCTCCTCCACAATCCGGCCCAGGTACATGACCGCTACGCGGTCGGCCAGATAGGAGACCACGGACAGGTTATGTGTGATGAACAGGTAAGACAGACCCAGCGTATTCTGCAGTTCCTTCAGCAGATTCAATATTTGCGCCTGTACCGAAACATCCAGTGCGCTGGTCGGCTCGTCACAGATAACCAGCCGGGGATTGACCGCCAGTGCCCGTGCAATGCAAATGCGTTGTCGCTGGCCGCCCGAAAATTCATGCGGATAGCGTTGTGTTTGTTCAGGCGATAAACCGACCTGTTCAAACAACCGGTCCACACGTGCACGGCGTTGCTGGCGGCTGTTGCCGATGCCCTGTGCAATCATGCCCTCTTCAACAATATCGCCCACCATCATGCGCGGGTTCATGGATGAAAACGGATCCTGAAAAATAAACTGGAAGTCGGAACGTTTCTTTCTGAGTGCCTCGCCCCTCAGGGTTGTCAGTTCAATGTCGTCGAACTGCACACTGCCATTGGTGGGTTTGATCAGTTGCAGTATTGCCTTGCCGACCGTGGTCTTGCCACAGCCGGATTCACCCACCAGCGCCTGTGTGCAACCTTGCGGGATCGCCAGCGAGACACCGTCGACCGCGTACACGTAACCGGCAACACGTTTGAAGACGCCCTTGTGAATGGGAAAATGTACTTTTAGATCGGCAACCTCAAGCAGACGATTGCCGCGGTTCTCGTGACTGTCGGCAACCGCTTCAAACTGCTGCTCACGTACCGTGGCAACGGGTGCCGGGATCGACTCGTCGAGTCGATGACAGCGTGCATGCTGTCCGTCGGACGCAGCGTTCCAGCCTGGTATATTCGAGCGGCAATACTCCCAGGCAACATCACAACGGTCTTCAAAGCGGCAACCGCTGAAGTCACGATTCAAGGGCGGCACCGTGCCTGGAATAGTGTCCAGCGCATAGTCGCGTTTGTGTACATCGGGTAGTGATTGAAACAACTTGCGGCTGTAGGGATGCTGCGGTGCACCGAAGAAGCGGTCCCGGCTGGCCTCCTCAACCAGTTGCCCGGCATACATAACGGCGACGCGGTCAGCCATGCCGGCAACGATACCGAGGTCATGGGTAATCAGGAGTATGGCCATGCCGGTGTCCTGTTGCAGTTTCTGCAACAATTCCAGCACCTGCGCCTGTATGGTTACATCCAGTGCCGTGGTCGGCTCATCGGCTATTAACAGGTCTGGTTCACCGGCCAGCGCGATCGATATCATGACACGTTGTTTCAT
>JAQBDO010000333.1:0-3844 GCA_032124375.1 Gammaproteobacteria bacterium | reverse complement strand
TGATTTTCAAAAGTGCCAGTGACGGGGGCGGGACGCATGGCACCTGAAGTAAAAGTACCGGTATTGCCGGAGTCTGTCAGTGATGGCGTGGTGGTCTGCTGGCACAAGCAGGCCGGCGATAGTATCAAGCGCGATGAAGCGCTGGTTGATATCGAAACAGACAAGGTGGTGCTGGAGGTGCCGGCACCTGCTGACGGCATACTGGAAAAAATCCTGTTCGCTGATGGTGATACGGTCACCTCGGACCAGGTGCTTGGTATTATTCAGACAAATGGCGCCGTCAAGCCGGCAGCTGTGACGGTTGGCGAACCTGTCATCAGCACGGCAGCGAAGTCCCGCAATCCAGGGCCTGCGGTGCGCAAACTGGTTGCCGAGAACGGCCTGGTTACCGGGCAGATCAAGGCGAGCGGGAAAGGCGGTCGCGTTACCAAGGGTGATGTACTGGCGCATCTTGAATCCAGCCAGTCGGCTTCGATGCTTGCCAAACACCAGCCTGCAACACCGAAGCAACCGGCAGCGCCGGTAATAACACACGGTTTACCCGAGATTGAAGAAGATCGTCCACAGAAACGGGTGCCCATGTCACGCCTGCGGGCACGGGTTGCCGAGCGTTTGCTGCAAGCCACGCAGGGCACTGCCATGCTGACCACGTTCAACGAAGTCAATATGGGCCCCATCAAGATGTTACGCGAAAGGCATCGTGACTCCTTTGAAAAGAACCACGGCGTGCGTCTGGGTTTCATGTCATTTTTCGTACGCGCTGCCGCCGAAGCATTGAAGCGCCACCCGGATATCAATTCATCCATTGATGGCGACGAAATCGTGTATCACGGTTTTTGTGATATCGGTGTCGCCATCAGTACTGATCGTGGACTGGTAGTGCCGATTTTGCGCAATGCCGAGTACATGAGTCTTGCCGAAATTGAGACAGACATCCTCGAGTTTTCCAACAAGGGGCGAGACGGTAAATTATCGATGGATGATATTACCGGTGGTACCTTTTCGATAACCAATGGCGGCGTGTTCGGTTCCATGCTATCTACGCCGATCCTGAATCCGCCACAAAGTGCGATTCTTGGTATGCACAAGATCCAGGACCGGCCGGTGGTCGAGGATGGTGTCATCGTGATACGCCCGATTATGTATCTGGCGCTGACCTATGATCACCGTATTGTGGACGGCAAGAGTGCAGTGACGTTCCTCAAGACCATTGTCGACCTGCTGGAAGACCCGGCGAGCATGTTGCTGGATTTGTAATGGATATTTCCGGCCGGAATAAATTAACCGCAGGTGCGGATCGCATCCGCGATATTTTTAAACGCTAAATCGCGGATCTGCTGCGCTCCTGCACTTGATTATATTTACATGACAAACAACTACGACGTTATCGTTATAGGCGCCGGCCCTGCCGGTTATGTTGCAGCCATTCGTTGTGCGCAACTGGGTATGACGGTTGCCTGTATTGATGCCTGGCTTGACCGGGATGGCAAGCCTGCGCTTGGCGGCACTTGTCTGAATGCCGGCTGTATCCCGTCAAAGGCACTGCTGGAGAGTTCCCAGTTATATGACCGCCTGCAACAGGATGCGAACGCCCATGGCATCACTGTCAATGGCATTACAGTGGATGTGCCGGCCATGATGGCCAGCAAGGACGCCACGGTTCAAGATCTCACGCATGGTATTGCGGCCTTGTTCAGCACGCATAAAATTGACTGGATTGCCGGTCGCGGGCAATTGCTCCCCGGCCTTCAGGTACAGGTGACAATGCACGCAGGAGAGCAACAAACACTGTCTGCCGGTCACGTTATTCTTGCAACCGGTTCAGTACCCCTTGAATTGCCGGTAGCGCCGCTGAGCGGTGACATCATCGTGGATTCGACAGGTGCGCTGAACTGGCAACAGGTGCCGCAACGTCTTGGCATCATTGGTGCCGGCGTGATCGGCCTGGAGCTGGGGAGTGTCTGGCGCCGACTGGGCGCAGAAGTTGTGTTACTGGAAGCACAGGAACTGTTTCTGCCGATGGCCGACCGGCAACTGGCGACATCGGCACTGAATCTGTTCCGCAAGCAGGGGCTGGATATCCGCCTGGGTGAGCGTGTGAAAGCGGCAACCCTGATGGATGCCGGCGTCAATATAGAGTATGAGAATGACGCCGCGGGACACACCCTGACGGTTGACCGCCTGATTGTGGCGGTAGGACGGCGGTCCTGTACGGATGGGTTGGCAGCAGCAGAAACGGAATTATTGCTGGATGAGCAAGGCTTTATCCATGTAGATGAGGAATGCTGCACCAGCGTTCCCGGTGTGTATGCCATCGGTGATACCGTTCGTGGTCCGATGCTGGCACACAAGGGTTCGGAAGAGGGTGTGGCTGTTGCCGAGCGGATCGCCGGTCAGCACAGCGAGGTAAATTATGAGGCGATCGCCTCGGTTATCTACACCCACCCGGAAATCGCCTGGGTTGGCAAGACCGAGGAGGCACTCAGGCAGGCGGGTGTTGAATATCGGCGCGGCCTGTTTCCGTTTGCAGCCAGTGGTCGCGCACGCGCGATGCAGGAAACTGCCGGCGAGGTAAAGATTCTCAGCGACGCGGTAACCGATCGGGTGCTGGGTGTGCACATTATGGGTGCGCAGGCATCAGAGTTGATAGCGCAGGCAGTGATGGCGCTGGAATTTGATGCCAGCAGTGAGGATATTGCGCGTACAGTCTTTGCGCATCCGACATTGTCGGAGGCAATGCATGAAGCAGCGCTGGCGGTTGACGGCCGGGCAATTCACATGGCGCGATCAAGGCGTCGTTAGGCACAATATACAAAATAACAGCTTCAAAACCTTTAACAGTAGTGCCTGGCACCGTGTTCACGGGTTCCCCGGCAAATATTCAGTATCAGTAATGCGTCCGGGAATACGTTCAGTATGCAACCGCTTTCCGGAGGCTACATGCTGCTGGCAGAGGGCAAGTGCGCTGGTTCCAGGCAGTAAATAAACATATTCGCGGCTGCGGCCGGTCACTGTAGCTTTACAGGAACGGTTGTATCCGCGTCCTTACACCTCTGTGAGCTTGTCGCAAAAGTCTCTTTGCAGGTCAGGTTAGCGAGAGCGTAACCCGACAAGCAGTTGAGGTGCTGGATTAAAATGCGCTAACCCAACCTGCATTATTGTTTTTACAACCCCCTCGCTGTGATGTGAGATGTACAAAAAATGCTCGGGAGTTATTCTGGACGGGCAAGCCGGCTGCCAGATTGCCCTGAGATTAGCGTTTGCCAGGATTTGATGACGTTGCAGGACTTAGCTCGGGCAATGCTGTGTTCGCCTTAAGGTCTTTCTTGAAAATCCATTTTTATTGATCCGTATCAAGGCATCGATTACCTTGATTCGTTAGCTTCGGCGTTTAACAGGCAGATTATCGGTATTCACACAGGAGACAGGATATGGCACATGTAGTTGTGTTGGGCGCAGGGACAGGCGGCATGCCGGCAGCCTATGAGTTACGGGCCATACTTGGCAATGAACACCAGGTGACGGTTGTTAATGCCTCGGAGCACTTTCAGTTCGTACCTTCCAATCCATGGGTGGGGGTAGGCTGGCGCAAGCGCGATGATATTACCTTTCCCATTGGGCCGGCGCTGAAGAACAAGGGGATTGATTTCATTGCCGGCAGCGTCACCCGCATTGATACAGAAGGAAACCGGCTTGAAATTGGTGATGACCGCTCGGTTAATTACGACTACCTCGTTATAACCACCGGCCCGAAACTGGCTTTTGACGAGGTTCCCGGATCAGGCCCGGCGGGCCATACGGTGTCCGTGTGTACCGTCGATCATGCGGAAAAGGCCTATGAGGC
>JAQBDO010000332.1:0-5251 GCA_032124375.1 Gammaproteobacteria bacterium | reverse complement strand
CAAGATTAACGCCGCCGGCGACTACAACGACGAGATCGAGGCGGGCCTGCGTTCTGCAATTGAGGATTTCAAGGCTACCGGCAGCTGGTAGTCCCCGGCACAATCCCGCAAACAGATATGATGGTGACAGGATAGAAAATGGCAGGCGCGAAGGAAATCCGCACTCAGGTTGCGAGCATCAAGAACACGCATAAGATCACCAAGGCGATGCAGATGGTGGCGGCGAGCAAGATGCGCAAGGCACAGGAGCGCATGCTGGCGACGCGTCCCTATGCAGACAAGATTCAGAATGTCGTGGCGCACCTGTCCCACGCACATCCGGAATACCATCATCCCTACCTGGTCGAGCGCGAGACAAAGCGGGTTGGTTTGATTGTGATCTCCACTGATCGTGGCCTGTGTGGCGGTTTGAATACCAACCTGTTCAAAACGGTGATTACGGCCATGAAGGAATGGCATGCGAGCGGACTGGAGATCGACCTGACCCTGATTGGCACCAAGAGCAATGCCTTCTTCAAGCGCATCGGCGGCAATATCACCGCCAGCGCCACGCACCTGGGTGATGCCCCGTCGATCGTCGAGTTGATCGGTACCGTCAAGGTCATGCTGGATGCCTATGAAGCCGGCAGCATTGACCGCCTGTGTCTGGCGCATAACGTCTTCGAGAACACCATGATCCAGAATCCGGTGGTAAAGCAGTTGATTCCGATAGCAGACAAAACCGATGAGCAGCTGGCGGCTCACTGGGATTACATTTACGAGCCGGATTCAAAGCCGGTCATGGACGCGCTGATGACTCGCTATATCGAATCACTGGTTTACCAGGGCGTGGTCGAGAATGTTGCCTGCGAACAGGCGGCACGCATGGTGGCCATGAAGTCGGCGACGGAAAATGCAGATGACCTGATTGACGAGCTGCAACTGATCTACAACAAGGCGCGGCAGGCGGCGATCACCCAGGAGATTTCTGAAATCGTCAGTGGTGCAGCCGCGGTTTAACACGGATTTATACATTAATTGCAGGAGCGGACCTCGTCCGCGTTGTATTTTTGAATGAAGTGAATTGTGGACGAGGTCCGCTCCTGCAAAGCGTAATTGAAGATTTGGATATGAGGAAAACATCATGAGTGCTGGCAATATTATTGAAATCATCGGCGCGGTTGTCGACGTGGAATTTCCGCGCGACAGCGTACCGAAGATCTATGATGCCCTGAAGGTTGACGCAGCAGGTCTGACCCTGGAAGTGCAGCAGCAGCTGGGTGACGGCGTAGTGCGCACCATTGCCATGGGATCAACAGACGGCGTCAGACGCGGTCTTGAAGTACTCAACACCGGCGCCCCCATTATGGTGCCGGTGGGTGAAAAGACCCTCGGTCGTATCATGGACGTACTTGGCGAACCGGTGGACAACGCCGGTGACATTGGTGCCGAGATGACGTTGCCCATTCACCGCGCGGCACCGACATATGCCGATCAGGCAGGGACCCTGGATGTGCTGGAAACCGGCATCAAGGTGATTGACCTGATCATGCCCATTGTCAAGGGTGGCAAGGTCGGCCTGTTCGGTGGTGCCGGCGTTGGCAAGACCGTAACGCTGATGGAATTGATTCGCAACATTGCGGCGGAGCACAGTGGCTACTCTGTATTCGCCGGTGTCGGTGAGCGTACCCGTGAGGGTAACGACTTCTATCACGAAATGAAGGAAAGCGGCGTGCTCGACAAGGTATCGCTGGTCTACGGGCAAATGAACGAACCGCCTGGCAACCGCGTGCGTGTGGCGCTGACGGGCCTCACCATGGCCGAGTATTTCCGTGACGAAGGCCGTGACGTGCTGATGTTCATCGATAACATCTACCGTTACACGCTGGCCGGTACCGAGGTGTCCGCACTGCTGGGCCGCATGCCGTCGGCGGTGGGCTACCAGCCGACGCTGGCCGAGGAAATGGGCGTGCTGCAGGAGCGCATTACCTCCACCAAGACCGGTTCGATTTCATCCTTCCAGGCCGTGTATGTGCCGGCGGACGATCTCACCGACCCGTCACCGGCCACTACCTTTGCCCACCTTGACGCCACGCTGGTATTGTCCCGTCAGATTGCCGAGCTGGGCATCTACCCGTCTGTGGATCCGCTGGATTCCACCTCGCGCATCCTCGATCCCAATGTCGTCGGCCAGGATCACTACGACACGGCGCGCGCCGTACAGGGTACGTTGCAGCGCTACAAGGAACTCAAGGACATCATCGCCATCCTCGGTATGGATGAGCTGTCGGACGAAGACAAGCTGGTGGTGACCCGGGCACGCAAAATGCAGCGTTTCCTGTCACAGCCGTTCTTCGTGGCCGAGACCTTTACCGGTACCGCCGGCAAGTATGTGCCACTGAAAGACACCATTGCCGGTTTCAAGGCAATCATCAATGGTGAATATGATAACCTGCCGGAACAGGCGTTCTACATGATCGGCAGCATTGATGAAGCAACCGAGAAGGCCAAGGGCCTGTAACGGACTAAACTAATGGCCATGACACTACATGTTGACATCGTCAGCGCTGAAGCCGAAATTTTCTCGGGTACAGCCACGATGGTCTTCGCCCCTGCCGAGATGGGCGAGGTCGGCATTGCGCCGCGCCATGCGCCCCTGTTGGCACGCCTGAAACCCGGTGAGATCCGCGTGCAAACGCAGGAAGGCGAAGAACTGTCATTCTTTGTTTCCGGCGGCATGCTGGAAGTGCAGCCGCATATAGTGACGGTACTGTCGGATACCGCGATACGTGCAAGCGATCTGGATGAAGCGCAGGCACTGCAAGCCAAGGAGCGTGCGGAGCACCTGCTCGCCGACAAGTCAGCCGATATTGACTATGCCAAGGCGCAGGGCGAGCTGGCACAGTCGATAGCACAGCTGGCAGCGATCAAGAAACTGCGCGAAAGAAACTAATGACCAATCGGTATGTCAGTCAGGACAAGGTGGTCTCTTTCGTATACTCGATTGTGGATGAGTCCGGCGAATTGCTGGAACAGTCCGATATACCTATAAGCTATGTACATGGCGGCAAGCACGACCTGTTTGAGAAGGTGGAAGCGGGGCTGGATGGTTGTGTGGTGGGCGACACCATCGAGGTTTCGCTGACGCCGGAAGAAGGTTTTGGCGAGCATGATCCGGAGCTGACCTATACCGACAAGCTTGAAAACGTTCCCGATGAATTTCGTTTCATTGGTGCCGAAGTTGAAATGATGAACGCTCAGGGCGACGCCAGAAAATTTACCGTCACCCGCATCGAGAACGGCAAGCTGACGGTAGACGGTAATCATTCCATGGCTGGCAAGGCTATCACCTTTCGCATCAAGGTCACCGGTATCCGCGATGCCACCGCTGAAGAGATCACCAATGGCGTCGATGCCATGGCAATGCCGGTACTGCATTAGCAATCCCCAACCTTCCGATATCCCATCCGGGATGGATTTTTACCGCGGGCATGTTATGTTGGCGTATTCCAGAACCACAAGTTATTGCCGTTAACTTCGTGTATTAATTTGCTGATCCATTCCGTATGAGTCTGAGCATTATCATTCTGGCCGCTGGCCAGGGCACGCGGATGCGTTCCACGCGGCCCAAGGTGCTGCATCCCCTCGGTGGCAGGCCGTTGCTGGCACACGTCATCGATACCGCCAGATCACTCCAAGGGTCTGATATTCATGTGGTTATTGGTCATGGTGCCGAACAGGTGCAGGCCGCTCTCCCGGACGGTGATATTCACTGGGTGTTGCAGGCCGAGCAGCTGGGCACCGGTCACGCGGTCGCACAGGCCATGCCGGCCATTGCGGATGGCAACAGCGTGCTGGTGATGTATGGCGATGTGCCGTTGGTCTGTCGGGAAACCCTGCAGCCGCTATGTGAGCTGGCCGACGACGGCATGGCGGCATTATTGACCGCTGAACTGGATGACCCGAGCGGTTATGGCCGCATACTGCACCATCTCGATGGCAGCATCTGTGGCATCGTTGAGGAAAAAGATGCCAGCGCTGCCGAGCGCTCCCTGCAGGAAATCAATACCGGTTTTATTGCAGCACCCGCGGCTCGTCTGCGTGGCTGGGTAGCGGCGCTGGACAACAACAATGCCCAGGGAGAATTCTATCTGACGGACGTGATTGCACGTGCGGTGAGCGAGGGCACGCGGGTGCGCGGTGTTATGGCCGACAATATTGAAGAAGTTATGGGCATCAATGACCGCAGACAACTGGCGGTGCAGGAACGTTGTTTCCAGCAACGCCAGGCAGAACTGTGTCTGCAAGCGGGCGTGACGCTGCCGGATCCGGCACGCTTTGATCTGCGTGGCGAGTTGACCGCCGGTCAGGATGTCTTCATCGATGTTAACGCTGTGCTGGAAGGTAACATTGTGCTGGGAGACCGGGTCACCATCGGTCCCAATGTCGTGATGCGCAATACCACGGTGGGCGATGACGTTACCATTCTTGCCAACTGCGTCATCGAGGATGCAGAGATTGGCGCCGGCAGCCGCATCGGGCCCTTTGCCCGGTTGCGTCCGGAAACCCGTTTGTCAGCACGTACGCATGTCGGCAATTTTGTCGAGATCAAGAAATCAGATGTGGGTGAAGGCTCCAAGATCAATCATCTCAGCTACATTGGTGACACCACTATCGGGACTGATGTGAACATCGGTGCGGGTACCATCACCTGCAATTACGATGGTGCCAACAAGCACCGCACCATTATCGGCGACCGCGTATTTATCGGTTCCGATACCCAGCTGGTGGCACCGGTTGAAGTGCAGGATGGCGCTACGATCGGTGCCGGCTCCACCATTACCCGCGACGCACCGGCCGGTGAGTTGACCCTGAGTCGTGCCCCGCAAAAAACACATACCGGCTGGAAGCGACCGGTGAAGGAATAGGATTATGTGTGGAATTGTCGGCGCTGCCGCGCAACGTGATGTTATCCCGTTACTGCTCAATGGCCTGAAA
This sequence comes from Gammaproteobacteria bacterium, assembly GCA_032124375.1. Classification (GTDB taxonomy): domain Bacteria; phylum Pseudomonadota; class Gammaproteobacteria; order UBA9214; family UBA9214; genus UBA9214. Next base: position 274 of record JAQBDO010000332.1, on the reverse strand, counting down.
CGGCTGGAATACCGTGGCTATGACTCCGCGGGCGTGGCGGTGCAGAGCAAAGATAACCGCCTGGAGCGGGTACGCAAGGTTGGCAAGGTTGCCGAATTGAGCAATGCTCTGGCCGCCACACCGATCAGCGGTCTCACCGGCATTGCCCACACGCGCTGGGCGACGCACGGTGCACCCAGTGAACAAAATGCTCATCCGCACGTCTGCCATGAACGCGTGGCGGTGGTGCACAACGGCATCATCGAGAACCATGATGAGCTGCGCGCCCGGCAGC
>JAQBDO010000331.1:0-2841 GCA_032124375.1 Gammaproteobacteria bacterium | reverse complement strand
TTGACCCCGCGGTCGCATCCGGTCCGCTCTTAACAACCATAACCGATATGTGCGGATTCATGCTGGTACTCGGTCTGGCGAGCGTCGTCTTGTTGTAATTCCGGATCCCGTCACGACGGCTGGTTCACCCAACGAAACATTCCACATTGTGAAGTTTATTGTGGTAAATCAGTAAGATAAGTACAACTCCGCATTACGCTGGATCGCCCTTATCCGGAACATATCAAGCTTATCCAAGTGTGTTCTGGAGAGCGTCATGCGAGTAACGGTGCTGGGCAGTGGATTGGTCGGTGGTGCAATTGCGAAGGATCTGGCCACGGAAAAGACATGGTCTGTGAAAGCCGTTGATCGCTCAGAGGAGCCTTTGGCGAGGCTGCGCGATCAGGCTCGTCTGCAGCTAGCCTGTCAGGATATTTCTGGCGATGCCGGTCTGAAAGCCGCTATTGGCGACGCTGATCTGGTCGTGAGTGCGGTGCCGGGCCACTTAGGCTACGAGACCTTGAGGCGAGTGATTGAAGCTGGCAAGAATGTGGTCGACATTTCCTTTTTCGCCGAGGATCCGTTTGATCTGGACAGTCTGGCGCAGCAGCGCGGCGTTACCGCGGTTGTGGATTGTGGCGTGGCTCCGGGCCTCAGTAATGTGATTGCCGGGCACGTACATAGCGAAATGGACAGGGTGGATTCCTTCCTTTGCCTGGTCGGTGGACTGCCTGCGGTGCGCTCCTGGCCATACGAATACAAGGCTGTATTTTCGCCTATCGACGTGATGGCGGAATTTACCCGTCCGGCGCGCTTCGTTGAGCACGGTGAGCTGGTTGTGCGTCCCGCGCTGTCTGACGTCGAGCTGATTGACTTCAAGGGAGTGGGTACTTTGGAGGCTTTCAACACGGATGGCTTGCGCAGTCTTGCGCGCACCCTGGATATACCGTTTATGAAAGAAAAGACCATGCGGTATCCAGGCCACGCTAATCTGGCGCGGGTGTTTCGCGATAGTGGCTTCTTCAATACCGAATACATAGACGTGGATGGCACGAAGGTAAGGCCGATCGATGTCACGTCCAGGTTGCTGATCGAGCAATGGCGCTTGGCGGAGAACGAAGCCGACTTGACGGTCATGCAGATCATCATGACTGGCCAACATCATGGCAAGCACGAAAGACGCGATTTCTATTTGCTGGATCGTTTCGATGCCGCGACCGGTACGACGTCCATGGCACGCACCACAGGCTACACCTGTGCCATTGTGGCGCGTCAGGTGCTGGCGGGCATGTTCACCCGAAAGGGAATTTGTCCACCGGAGTATATCGGCGCGACTGCGGGCTGTTATGAGCATCTGCTGGCAGAGCTAGGACGGCGAAATATTGTTGTGCAGGAAGCAGTAACGGTGTTGGCGGGGTCCAACGATGAGCAGGTTGCCAACCAGTTTCAGAGAAGGATCGCTTGATATTGGCGGAAGGTCAGGTCTTATCCGTGGGGCCGTAGCTCAGCTGGGAGAGCGCCGCGTTCGCAATGCGGAGGTCGGGAGTTCGATCCTCCTCGGCTCCACCAAAAAGGAGATCGAATTGTGCTAACTGCCATTACACGCGACGTGAATGCCAGCATGGGCAACTGCGAACTCACTTATTTGCCCAGAGTCCGGATCGACGCAGGCCTCGCTTTGCAACAACACCAGCGCTACCAGTCGGTGCTGTCGTCACTCGGGTGCGAGATTGTCACCGTGGCGACACCACCGGGCCTGGCTGATTCTGTGTTTGTCGAGGACACGGCGATCGTTCTGGATGAGATCGCCGTGATGTGCTTGCCGGGGGCTGTATCCAGACGGGACGAAGTCGCTGGAGTCCGGGACGTTCTGCAAAAATACCGGACTATCGTGTCTATCCAGTTACCCGGTACCTTGGACGGTGGCGACTTGCTCCGCATCGGCAAAGTTATCTATGTCGGGCTCTCGACGCGATCAAATCAATGTGGCATTCAACAATTGCGCAGCATCGTTGCTGACCACGGATATTCCGTTAAGACAGTCGAAATATCGAAGTGCCTGCATTTGAAATCAGCCGCTACGGAAGTTGCGACTGGGCGGCTTCTGATTAATCCGGACTGGATTAGCAGGGACAACTTTGAGGATCTTGAGTTAATTGATGTCGACAAGACTGAATCGCATGCAGCTAACGCGCTTCTCGTGGGAGGCAACGTGATTTGTCCGTCTTCGTTTCCTCGTACCATGGAGAAATTGCTGCAGCACAACATCAAAGTGACGCCGGTGGACGTGTCCGAGTTGCAGAAGGCTGAAGGCGCAGTTACGTGCTGTAGTCTGATTTTCGCGAATACGAGTCTCCGCTCTGGCTGTATTCCCTGCGACCGTTAAAGTTTTCCGGCGACGATCCTGGCCAGCTCGATGAGTTGTTCCTTCTTCGCTGTCGCGTCCTGTAAATTCAGCTTCAACTCGAACACGATCCTGCCAATGCTGGCGGCAACCTCGATCGTGCTGGAATCAATATCATCGAAATAGCTGACATCGCCGATGCCGAGATCGCCGACCGATGCGTTCCGCGCCCGGCCACTGATATCGATCTGCTCGAAGCCTTCATCCGATGATGCCTTGTAGATGATCAGGTCGAGAAACTGGAGGTCCATACCCTCGACATGAAGATAGGTGCAGTGCTCCATCTCGATGTCCTTGAACAGCGCTGCCTCGCTTATATTGAACAGTAGTTTACGCCGTTTTGAGGTTTGCGGCGGTATAGGGCTTCTACGGCCCGGGCATCAAGCTATGCGCATAATGTATATTATGTTAAATCGGGAATGTATGGCAAACAGCCAGGACTTCCCATGCTGGCGGAC
>JAQBDO010000330.1:0-6822 GCA_032124375.1 Gammaproteobacteria bacterium | reverse complement strand
GCGTAATTTCATCGAGCAAATCGCACAGGGATTACGCGCCCTGCACCGTCAGGAGATGTTGCATCAGGACTTACGCCCGAACAATATCATGATAGACACGAACGGCACGCTAAAGATCATCGACTTCGGTTCCGTGCGAGTGGCCGGTATCGCCGAAATTGTCAGCACGCAAGCACAGCAGCAGCTTCTCGGCACTGCGCAGTATACGGCACCGGAGTATTTCCTTGGTGAGGCTGGAACGTCACATTCCGATATGTTCTCACTCGGAGTGATTGCCTACCAAATGCTGTCAGGCCGCCTTCCCTACGGCACAAACGTGGCAAAAGCAGGCAGCAGGGCTGCACAACGCAAGCTGGTCTATCAATCGGTACTGGATGACGCATGCACCATACCTGCCTGGGTCGATGACGCACTGCGTAAAGCGGTACATCCCAATCCAGTCAAACGCTATAGCGCCCTGTCAGAATTCGTCTACGACCTGCGCCATCCCAGCGAAACATTTCTGACTAAAGACCGCGCACCACTGCTGGAGCGCAACCCCAACCTGTTTTGGAAGGGCCTGTCGCTAATACTCTTGATGATCATTGTCTTTTTGTTGAGCACTCAACCGGTGATGAATAACTAGCACTCTACAACTGCCAGGAAATCCATTAACCAGGACTTTCACTTTACCAACCACGCAGGAGTTTAAAGATGAATAAGATAGAAATGACTGAAACCATTATCCTGGCCAAGAGCCGGTCCGGCCTCGGCTGGGAAGATATCGCCACCAAAACAGGTCTCGCTCCGGTATTTCTTACCTCCGCCTGCCTCGGCATGAACAGCCTCAAACCGGAATACGCAGACAAGCTGTGCGAACTACTGGGATTACCGATTGAGGTCTCTGCGGCGCTGCAACAGTTTCCCCATAAAAGCTGGGATAAGGCGATACCCACTGATCCGGTGATTTACCGCTGGTACGAACTTGTCGGGGTCTACGGGGAGACCATCAAGGCATTGATTCACGAAAAATTCGGAGATGGCATCATGAGCGCCATCGATTTCAGCATGCACATAGACAAGGAGGAAAATCCGGCCGGTGATCGTGTACTGGTCACAATGAGCGGCAAATTCCTCCCCTACAAAAGCTGGTAATGAAACTCCGTAGCCTGCCGGGTTCCGTTTCCTCCACGAATAACCCGGCACATGGTCACCCGGCAGACCGCGTGCCGGGTGCAGGCTGAATTAAATATACCTGCCCCCACCTCCTCACCGCATACCCTAAAAAAACGGGGGCGCATCCAGCGCCCCCGTGTACTTTCATTCCTGAGTAAACCCTTTTCTGTATTGATCCTCGCCGACTGGATTAACGCCAGCCAGTGACGTCCAGGATGGTGCCGTGTCCGGTCACGTTGTGCTGTACGCTGAAGTAATAATGCTTGCCTTCTTTATCGAAGAAACCACCAGTCGATTCGGCATTCAGGTCATTCAGCGCGGCGATACGGAGGCAACCGTCCGACAGGGTGTCGATATCGGCACCGTCTTCCAGACACATCCAGATGCTGTTGTTGAACGGATAGCCCGCACCGCTCATACCGACCGCGTCACGGTCTTCGTGCATAATCCAGTTGCCGCGGCCCGGCTGATAGGCGATGTTGTCCATCATCGAGAAATCCCTGTTGCCGACCACGAACAGCTGCACATTGGGTATCGCTGTGTTGCTGGTGGCCTCGTCGAGGCTGCCATCGGTCACGCAGATGGTCTCGCCCCGGTTCTGGTCATTTTCTTCGTTGCCGGTGTTGTTGGCACAAAAACGAACCTGACCTTCGGCCAGTGCCTTCAGATCGGCATTACCATCTTCCGGACGGTAGTAACCGGTCAGCTTGAGCGTAGCGGCGGCGGCACGCAGATCGTTGTCATACGAATTATCAACCGTGATCCAGCTACCCTTACCGAGGTTGCTGCCCTGGCCGTAGTCCGTGTCACCGCTACGCTTGCCCAGACGCAGGCCGTACACCATTCCCGAGGCCAGCGGTGATTGCTCGAGACTGCTGATCGGCGCGTAACCATCCCAGGGGGTATCCGGGATGAATTTAAAATACGCACCACCCGCAACACCCTGCGAGGGACGGTTTTCATCACCGTAATACATCACACCGTTTGGATAAATCACGACACCTTCAAAGGACAGATGACCGATCGCGGGACGCTCGCTGACATTGCTCGCATCGGCACCGCTCAGTATGCCGGTCGTGCGGTCATAGACCACAGCGGTGGTGTTCAATGGATCGATGATTTCCAGGATACTACCGCTGTTGCCAGCTTCTTCACCGATAACCACCGTGCCCCAGGGCGTGGTGTGCACAGGATCGCAGGAGGCAGTACCAGTCAGAATGGTTTCCACCAGGCCATCCGACAGGCGCACGCGTTGTACACCCGGCTGGCTCGTTCCCTGCTCATTGCAGACAATCAGGTGCGTGGGGTTTGTGCTCGGCCACAGCGACATCATATCGATGTTGGCGCCCAGATCAGTACTGGACGCAACCACTGTGGCGCGCAGTCCACGGGCCAGCGTTACCATCAACAGCGGATCGGCCTCGGCACTGGCGGCAGCAACGCTCATGGTCGATGCATCCTTGACTGCGCTCTTGATGCCGAACAGCTGCATGGAATGGGCTGCCAACTGATGATCCCGGAATAGGCCGAAATCCCTATCTTGATCATCATGACTGTTATCCGCAAACACCAGTGCGGGTATCGCCATTGCACTGGCGAGCGCCAGGCTCAGCGCGTGAACGGGAAACGATTTACGTAAATTCATGTAGTGCTCCTCAATACGGGTTAATTGACTCTGCCAAAATATTCTGCGTCTATCCGACATAGCAACTGCCGGATGCACACCATCGTATGCAGCCGATATTAAGGACTGATGACAGCGAAATGAATTCTCCATGAAATTCGCCGCGCAAAATAATGCCGCCTTGCAAGGCGGGGACTGATAAGAGAAAAAGGGGACAGGACTTCCCCCAACTTCACGGACACCCAAATCAGGTGGCAGCGTGCATTTCTTCATATACAAAAGGTGATTTATAACCAACTACTGAGTCTCGAATACCGGGTAGTACTCTTCGACAAGTCGGTATAGAAGAGTTCGCTGCGGGCAATAGCGCTGGCAATGAACCACGCCCTTGCCCGGACTGGCATCCTGGCGAGCCAACATCTGCAACACCATCGCGTCCTTGCGGCAAGGTGTTTAGTCGAGCGTATGAAACCTCAGCTTGCGGTGTTATTGGGAGAACTCGTCATCCTTCTTTTGATTAGCTTCCTTGGATTAGTAGATCGCGAACTTTGTGAGGCCGGGTCAGCAATCTTTAGCAGCGGCAACAGGTCGGCGCAAGACGACAGACCGACAGGCATCAATAGATGGAAGGGTTATGTTCGTTGCCATGACAGGAGTTGTGAGATCCTTGCCCTTCTGCCGCAGAGTTAGAACCCAACCTTGACGGCCAGACCCTTTCGTCAAATATTCGCGACAATGACGATGATAAGTATAAATACTATGGTAAATACAAGAGTCTCCCAACGATATGTCGATCTTCTAAGAGCCACAGGACACCTCCTCATAAACGTCAGACTTCTATGCTGTTGTCTCTGAGTATGTTGCCAATGAAACATTAGAATCTGATTAGGAAAGGGTGTGGCATTAAGTCGCGCAGCCCCTTAATCAATACCTAACAATTCTCTAGCCAAACGCTCATATCCAGACGCTAGGCTCTGCCTTATGAGAAAAAACAACCAACATATGGTGCGCGAACAGGGACGGGCATTTAAGTTGTGGACCTGGATGACATTGCTTGCCGTGGCTGGAGCTGTTCTGGTTACATGGCTGTTTCTACTGGTACTCAAGACAGCACAAGCCTGATCGCTTGCAGCACATTCAAACGGGGTACGACTTGTTTTTACTCGCTAACAGCATGCTTATATTTCAAGGAATGCCGCGACGGTGATTGCTGGCAGTCTGTCGCACTACCCGGGGTTCGGCTGTTCCCGGATCTTCTGCATTTCCCGGAATGCTGTAACAGAACTGTCATCTGTCGCGCGCACAATTACCGGAACGTCGTTACGGGGAGAGAACCATGACATTCAATCTGGCAAGAAAAACACCACAAAAGGATCCTCTGCTTGATTTGCTGGATGACCTTCTGGAGCTGAAACAGCGCATCCTCTCGGGAACCGGGAAAGAACTGGCAGAACTGGCCATGGACAGTACTGACAGGGACTGTCTGCTCAGTATTCATAACCTGCTGAATTACATTGTCATGCGCCGTGAAGACCTGCGTCCCCTGCAGGCACGCCTGGCAAATGCCGGGCTGTCATCGCTCGGACGGGTCGAGCCCCATGTCCTGAATAATATCGACCGTGTGATCGACATGCTCTACCGTGCAGCATTGCAACAGCCCTATGAGGACGAAAACAACAGCTGCCATGTGGATTACGCAGCGGGGCACCGGCTGCTGCGACAACGCGCAGAAACACTTTTTGGCAAGGCAAGGGCGCAGCGCGCCGAGTACATCATGGTGACCATGCCAACCGAGGCGGCCGGTAATTTTGAGTTGGTTAACACGCTTGTTGCCGCGGGCATGGATACCGCCCGCATCAATTGTGCCCATGACGACAGCGCAACCTGGCATAACATGATCATCAACATAAAACTTGCGGCGAAACTCCAGGAGCGAAGCTGTCGCATTCTCATGGACCTGGGTGGCCACAAGATCCGCACCCGTCACATCATCACCAGCAAGGACAATGCCGGCAAAGCGGGAAAAAAACACCTCCGGGTTCACCAGCATGACTGGCTGGTTCTCAGCAAGAAACGTGGCAGCCCGGAAGTGTATGATGCCCTGTTTGATGTCCCGGTAAAGGCAGTCATTACCTGTACCTGTCCTGGTGTCATCAAACAGTTGCAAAAGGATGAGTCCGTCTGGATTGATGACGGGAAAATCGGCACCGTCATCAGGGAGAAGCGCGGGGACGCAGTGCTATTACAGGTTAATCGCCTGGGCCCCAGGGGGGCACGCGTCAAGGAAAAAAAGGGCCTGAAGTTTCCCGATACCCACCTGGACCTGCCTGCCCTGAGTGACCAGGATATGCAGGATCTGCAATTCGTCTGTCAGCATGCGGACATGGTGGGACTGTCCTTTGCTGAACGGGCTGAGGATGTACTTTATTTGCATGAGCAGCTGAAGCTTCACGGTGCCGATGATGTACCTGTCATCGCCAAGATTGAAACGGCCCGCGCAGTAAGAAACCTGCCGGACATTATCAGCGGATCCCTGGCCCGTAATATCAAACTGGGGATCATGGTCGCCCGCGGTGACCTGGCGATTGAACTGGGCAGTGTCCGCATGGCCGAAATTCAGGAAGAAATCCTGTGGGTGTGCGAAGCGGCGCATATTCCGGCCATCTGGGCGACCCAGGTATTTGAATCGCTGGCCAAGAACGGCACCGCATCCCGTCCGGAAATTACCGATGCCGCCATGGCGGCGCGGGCAGAATGCGTCATGCTGAACAAGGGGCCCTATATCGACTTTGCCGTATCCATCCTCAGCGATGTGTTGCAACGCATGGGGGCCCATCAATACAAGAAAATCTCACGCCTGCGCGCCTTGCACTGGTGATATCGATGCCTCGCGGTGAGCTGGCCGAGGATCCTCTCGGTCACCTCTGTCGAACCGCGAACCGGGGTCAGCGCGAACCGGGGGCAGGACAAGCCAGGATGCATCGCTCGCACGTCGCATGATGCTTCCAGCTGTCGTGAAATGTATTCCGAAATGGCTGGCAATTTCCTGGCAGGAATACGCCCCTGTCGTAGAGGCTGTCACGATAGCGACGTTCCTGTTCGGTGCGCCGCGCTCTATTTCCGACAACGAAAGCGGTCTTGAGCGACGTGGTGCAATCGGTATCTGCACATCATTGCGTTGCCCATTTTCAATCTTTGCCCGCAGCTGTTGGACCAACGGGTCATCACCTAAAAAATTGCCCCTTAAGATTCTGTCAGGGTGAATCCGCTTTTCTGCTCCAGTGCCAGCAGAAACCCTTGACAATCCTGATCATCTTCAAAAATAGCTTCATGCCAATCAACACGAGCGCTGACATGACCAAGGGCACCTGGAAATTCTACGCGAATGGGGCGCTACAGGATGACACGAACGGTAGTGGAGAAGCCGCTATTTAGCCAGACCTGACGCCGCGTTCCATCCTAATCCGCCATATTCTTGTACAGCTTAAGTACAATTATAACTATATGTAATTTATAGTAAAAATAAAATATTCAGGATTATTACAGCATTAGGTGCTTGACATGTACAATTATTGTACTATTATTCATAGCCGTAGCACAGCTAACTCATCAGTTTTGTACAAGTTTAGAAACACTGCATGCAGACTTAAGGAGGATAACAAGTGAACACACAGACACACACCTGCTGGAAGACGCTGCCGCTCATGTTGCTTTTGCTGGTATTTACCAGCGGCAGCATCGCCGGCGACAAGGCCCGCGCAAAGCTCCCGACCATCACCGATATCGCCGAGACGACAGAGGGCTTTGGCATCCTCTATGCCGCGCTCGAGGCCGCCGGACTGGATGCGACCTTCGACGGCAAGCGTCACTTCACCGTGTTTGCACCGACCGACGAGGCCTTTGAGCAACTGCTTGAGGATCTTGGACTAACAGCCGGCGACCTGCTCGGCAACACAGAACTACTGGTCGCGGTGCTCCAGTACCACGTCAGCCGCGGTGATCGCTACTCGGGCAGCGTACTGGCGGCCGGGTCGTTGAAAATG
>JAQBDO010000329.1:0-4258 GCA_032124375.1 Gammaproteobacteria bacterium | reverse complement strand
AGATGGTAGCTGCTATCCAGCAACCGGCCACGACTGTCGAAGTGACAGGTATAGGTCGCATGTTGCGGATCATCCCTGTCGTACTTCACCCTGGCATTGCCAACCAGGTTGTGGCCATCGATCCTGGAATCCTTGAGGTTCACCCGGGCCGAGTAGTCATGTTCGTCGCGGATACGATACTGCAGCGTATCGTGGCAATCGTCTTCCAGCACCGACTTGCTGACAGAGAGCGTGGAACCCCTGTCGGATTCATCATTATCATCGGACTGCGAGGCAGCTATAGCGGCCAGGATAGCCAGCCCGGCCCCGACGGCGATTACCGCGCCGACATTGCTGTCTTCATCATCATGGTCGTCACGGTGGCGTTTGTGCGGGCCGCTGTAGGCGTAAGACCTGACTTCGCCGTGCTTGACCTTGCAGTTGAAATCGTACTTGTGGTCGTCATACCTCACCTTGCCGTTAACAAGGAACTTGTGATTTCCTTCACGTTCGCTCGACACGTGGCGAAAATTGCTGACACCATATACGTCCTTGATTTTTGACTCGCACAGCTGTATTGCCCTGTCCTCTTCCGAGGCAATGGCGTTGAGCGGCAGCAGGAAACCGAGGATAATGGCTGCAGCCAGTCTGCTTGATAATTCGGGATTCATCGTCTCCTCCGTATGGTTATCTGCGTTCAGTGCGTTGCTACTCCGACTGGACAGCTGCAGGCGCGGTCTCTTCTGAAATCTGCTGCGGCACGTCCATTGCCCGGTGTCCGCCAAACAGGATGCCTGCCAGCAACATGATCTTGAACGCCTGCCAGAACGACAGCTCCCTGAGACCAAAGACCTCCGGCATGGTGGTATTCCACAACCAGCGGAAAACCGCCACCATGATGGCGACGATTACCGCCACTATCGCGATACCCAGGACTGCCCCGATTATGTTTTCGTTCATAAATTGCTACCCCTGATTCTGTGTCACGATTATTCTGTCTTCTGTAGCTGCATGGAAACAGACCAGAACCTGTCTCAAAAGACGATTCTGCAGGAATACGCAGCGTCCCATGTCCAGTTCCCTGCTCTTGTGCTGCTATGAACAAGCATCAGCACAACAGGCATATTTCATCATTTCGACGACTGCATGGCCCGGCCAGTCTTTCGACCGCTCCGCGGTCTCACCATCTCCATGTAGTCGTCGCAATGACGAGCAATTCTGGTGCTTGTATTACGGGCGGGGCATCCATGCCCCGCACGCAGATGCATTACAACAGTCCGCTAGTCCTCGTGGACCTCAAGCCGGAAATCACCCCATTTGAAAACGCCAGAGTCTCCACGGTCGCGGAATTTCACTTCTTCCGGCCCATGCATCCAGTGCACGCCGTCCGAGGTGGCAAACAGGAATGACTCAGCGGAGCCCATCTTGATATCGTATAGAATCGAACTTCCGTCAATTTTCTCCTTGATAGTGCAGTTGCCATTGTACAGCTCTTTCCCGGCATCTACATTGGCCAGCTTGCAATGACCGCTTGTCCGACCTTTTATTGTGAAATCGCTCCCGGCGTTTGCAAGACCGGACTGTCCCGCCAGACCTGCCGCCAGGATACATCCTCCAACCAGTGTCGATAATTTGTGGTTCATTCTTTCTACTCCGTTTTTTAAAGTATTGTCACAGGAATTTTACTTTCCGCGGGCCCAGGGGATTACCCCGTGCGAGGGGTCAAACGAACGCCCCTGACCTGCGTGATACATAACCCTCAAATCCGCAATTGCCATATCGCTATCCCTGTCACGAAAAATCCGCAGCCGGCCGGGCTGCACCCGTCTCGCCGACCACGCCCTGTTGGAACTTAAGCTGTATGGTTGGCCGGGAACACCCCGCCAAAAGATGTACGTGAAATCACTGACAGGTCGTGATTGCCGGGACTAATTATAATGACCCGCTTATACCCTGGGGGCAGGCAGCACGTGTAAACACGTCTGACAATCGACGGGAGCTTGATTGATAGAAAATGTTAGAGATTGCCTGGTTAAGAACAATAGAGAACTGCTTTATGGCCTGTCATGACATGTTTACATTCCCCCGGTTATCAGCAAACCATGCGGCGTTACAGGTATGACAGCAAAAAAAACGGGATCGCGAAACAGGGTCAGTGTCCGACATCAACAGGGCAAGGGATTATCGTGGCTGCTGCAAACCGGACAGGTATTTTTTGCAGCGCTGTTTCTGTCCATGAGTGGAAGCCTGGCAGCCGCAGCGACATTCAGTGGCAGTGCCGTCGCCCACCGCTCGCCGCACGGCCTGGAAGAGCAGTGCATCAGCATCCGGCAGATGCCCGGCGGCGTCTATAGCGATGCCGACAGGGACCAGGAGAAGCAGTTCTGCGCCATTGATTTCTATACAGGCGACCATGCCCTGTGTCCCAAGGTGTTCAGTACCAGCCCCGGCACGCTGGTTTACCATCTCGCGAGAGGTCAGTATGCCGGTGAGATGGCGGCATTCGAGTCTGAGCAATGCGCCACCAGCAGCCCTGCCAAGCGCGGCGCCCCGGGCGAGCCGGTCTCCTACAAGATGACCATGAACGGGGACCATACCAGCGCAACCTTTTCCATCGCCGCACTGCTCTATTATCACTTTTCGCGGTATTTCAACGCCGCTGTCCATGTGCCGGTCAGTGTCTATCGCTCCATGGACCGCGAGCAACATCTGGCACGCGTGACCCGCCCTGGTCTTGAGCTGTCCGCACACCGGAAAGGCGGCGCCATGAACCATGCCGGCTGGATGATCCTTGATAAGGCAGAGAAAAACCCGGCGACCTATCACCCGGCCGACGAGCTCTTCACGGCGGACAGGAAACAGGTATACGGTGTCCTGCTGCAACCGCATGGCGATCGCTACGGCCCTGAAGTCAACGGCACGCGCCGGTCGGGATGGGGCGCCGGCCAGAACCGGGATTTCCAGGAGACGGCACCCTTCCTGGCACTGCGCTCCACACTGCCACTGCAGGAAGCCATCGATGCCGGCATCCATAAGGCATCCGCCGACACCACCCTGCGCCAGGCCATGCGCAGCGGGATAGCACCGGAACAAATGGTTTTCTGGATGAAGGAACTCACCGAAATCACCCTGCTGGACTTCATCTTCAGCCAGCAGGACCGCGTCGGCAATATCGATTACCTCAGCTACTGGTACTGGGTCGATGACGGCACCGTCAGGCACATGCCCGCCAGCGGCACACACCTTCCCGATGAACTCGCCGGGCATCACGCGATACGCATCCAGCGCACCCAGCTGAACGATAACGACGCCGGTGGCAAGGTTCCCTATGCCAACTTCACCAAGAACACCGGGATGCTGGAGAAGATCCGTCACTACAGCGCTGACACCTACCGGCGCCTGCAGCAACTGGCGGCGGACTTCGAGTCCGGCGGTGAACTCCATGATTATGTCCGTGACAGCTTCGGACTGAGCGGTCCCCAGTTCGAGCAGGTACTGAAAAACACCCGCCTTGCAGCCGGGATCCTGCGCGACAGCTGCCGCGCGGGCATACTCCGCTTTGACCTCGATCCCGCTGCATTCCTGATCGCCGGCAAGGTTGAGGAACAGCAACTCGACTGCGACAAGCCCTGATACTGCCCGGTTCCCCGACGACACTGCCATGATCCGACGATGACGACTCCCGCCACCCTGTCACCTGTCGAGCGCGCACTCAACCTGTTTACCGAGGTGCGCCAAGGCGAGGCCGCGTCGGCGCTGCTGCTGGCGCTAAACATCTTCCTCATCCTGACGGCGTACTACATCCTCAAGCCGGTCCGGGAAGCACTGATCCTCTCGGGCAGTGGCGGCGCGGAAATCAAGAGCTACGTGGCCGCCGGACAGACCCTGCTGCTGCTGGGTGCCGTGCCGCTCTATGCCTGGTTCGCCGGCCGGCACGATCGCCGCGCCCTGATTAACCGCGTCACCGTCTTCTTCGCAGCCTGCCTGGTCGCGTTCTATTTCCTGGCCATTGCAGGGGCACCAATCGCCATCGCCTTCTATCTCTGGGTAGGCATTTTCAACCTGATGGTGCCGGCGCAGTTCTGGGCCTTCGCCAACGACATTTACACGCCGGAGACCGGCAAGCGCCTGTTTGTCATTATCGCCTTCGGCGCATCGGCCGGTGCGGTATTTGGCAGTTTTATCACGGGGCATCTGATTGAACCCTTCGGCATCTACCAGCTGCTGCTGGGTGCCGTGCCGCTCTATGCCTGGTTCGCCGGCCGGCACGATCGCCGCG
>JAQBDO010000328.1:0-2503 GCA_032124375.1 Gammaproteobacteria bacterium | reverse complement strand
GGTCCTGATCGAGTTCGGTACACAGGCGGCTGGCCGTTTCAAACAGGACATCAGGGTCGCTGTCAGAGTGGACCGCCAGGGCCTGTGCCGGCAACGGACAGCTACCGAGAATTTCGGTGACGGTATCCAGCATGTCGCGGCCGATATTGCCGTGGGTGATGAGTAATAACCCTGTGTTCATTCAAGTTCCCGGTGTCTTTTGATAATCTTGCAGAGCTGTCCGTCGAGGTGCCGTGCCAGTTTTTCAGTCAGATACACTGATCGATGCTGGCCGCCAGTGCAGCCGATGGCGACGCTGAGATAGCTGCGGTTGTCTACCCTGAAACGCGGTACCCAGTTATTCAGAAAATCTTCCAGTTGCTGGTAGTATTGCAGCGCGACTTCCTGCTGCTCAAGGAATTCTATAACCGCCTTGTCACGCCCGGTCAGATGACGCAGGTCGGCTTGCCAGTGCGGATTTGGCAGGCAGCGGGCATCAAACACGAAATCGGCATCGCCAGGAACACCATGCTTGTAACCAAACGAGCGTAGCAGCAGGGAGAAACCTGTTTTGTCAGTCTTGCCAAGGGACTCCATGACCAGCTCGCGCAACTGGTGCACATTGGTGCGGCTGGTATCAATAAACATGTCGGCGTTGGCCGCGACCGGGGCCAGCAGCGTGCGTTCCAGGGTAATGGCATCTGCAAGCGGGGTATCTGTCCTGGACAGCGGGTGCTTGCGTCGGGTTTCGCTGAAACGCTTTAGCAGGGTGGTGTCATCGGCCTGCAGAAACAGGATTTTGCAGCTTATGCCCCTGCTTTTAAGGCCGCTTATGATCTCCGGAAAGTGGCTTAACTGATCGGGGTGATTGCGGGCATCGATGCCGATTCCAACTCCGTTTCCTGTCGTTTTAGTCTGGTCATGGATTTCGCTGGCGAAGGCATCCAGCAAGCCGACAGGCAGGTTGTCGATACAGTAAAAGTCCATGTCCTCGAGCGCATGCAACGCGACACTTTTGCCGGAGCCTGACAGGCCGCTGATGATGACCACGTTCATTGGCGGACATTTTCGAGGCGACGTTTCTGACGGTCAATGAATGCCTGGCTGGCATTGTAGCCCTTGATGTTCAGAATATGGTTGCGCACAGCGGCCTCCAGCAATACTGCAAGGTTTCTGCCCGGACCGACCGGCAGGGTGATCTGGGGGATCTCGACATCCTGTATCATGCGCATCTGCTTGCTGCCGTGCAGGCGGTCCATCCGGGTAGCGTCTCCCAGTTGCTGCAAGGCAATAATCAGGCGCAGGTTACGGTGTTGCTTGAGTGCGCTGGCGCCAAACATGGCGCGAATATTCAGTATGCCAAGCCCGCGCACCTCAAGAAAATCACGCAGCATCTCCGGGCAGCTGCCGAGCAGGGTGTCTGGCGCAACCCGGGAGAACTCGGTTGCATCGTCGGCAATCAAGCGGTGTCCGCGGGTAATCAGCTCCAGCGCCACTTCACTTTTGCCGATGCTGGAATCGCCGGTGATTAGCACGCCGGTGCCCATGACTTCCATAAACACGCCATGCAGGGTGATTTTTTCGGCGAAGTAAGTGCTCAGGTAGTGCTGCAGGTTTTCGATGGTTTCCTGGCTGGGCAGGCTGCTTGAGAGCAGCGGAGTGCGGCTGGTGGTGGCGGTGCTTTTAACATCATCCGGACAAGCCAGCCTGTTGGCGATTACCACCAGTCTGGTCTGTCCGGAGAACAACTGGGTTAAGGCGTCCTTGCGGGAGTTTTGCTTTAGTGAGTCAAGGTATTCCAGCTCCCGCCTGCCAATGATTTGTACGCGGTTCTGGATAATAAGATTGAGATGGCCTACCAGTGATATTTCAGGAGCATCATCCTTGCTTGAATGTACCTGTTCAGTCAGGTGCTGTTCCCCGGATATCCAGACCAGCCCGAGTTTCTCCTGCAGGGCCTTGTACAGGGTCTGGATGTCCAGGGTAGTGCTCATGCAGAAATTCGCTGTGACTCCCACTGACACAGCTGTTCCAGCAGGCAGTTGTCCGTGTCGCACTGTCGTAATGCCATGCTGATACCGGCATTGCTGAATATCTCTGCAATGGTTGACAGTACCTGCAGGTGTTCTTCAGTGGAATCCTCCGGTACCAGCAGCGCGAAGATCAGGTCAACGGGCTGTCCGTCCGTGGCATCAAAATCCACCGGGTTTGCCAGTTTCACAAAGGCACATACCGGCTTTTTCAGGGCGGCCATCCTGCCATGTGGTATGGCAACACCCTTGCCAAGACCGGTGCTGCCGAGTTTTTCCCGATTAATGAGCGCGTCAAAAATCTCACTTTGTAGAAGTTCCGGTGAACTGCCTGCCAGTAGTTCGCTAATGTATTCAAGCAGCCGTTTTTTGCTGCCCACGTCAGCACAGCAGGTGACGCGTTCCGGTATTAACAGATCTGTAATGTTCATGGTGGTGTCTGGAGTGCTGTAAGGCTGGTATGTGGCCGGGCGTACCTACAGTTCTCTGGCTAT
>JAQBDO010000327.1:0-3085 GCA_032124375.1 Gammaproteobacteria bacterium | reverse complement strand
ATCAGTGCGCTGGATGCGCTGAATGAGCAGAAGCTGGATGCCGGTCTGCGTTTTCAGTTCATGGAGGTCTACCGGGCAACGGCACAACGTCTGTTTGTGACGGTCGATCCGCTGCATCTGCGCCAGTTGGCATTGTCAAAGGCGCAACGCCAGGATGCTATCAAGGGTATCGAACATCTGTTCAACAGTATGGCTGGCGGCTACAAGCTGCTGGTTGCTCAAGCCTGCAACAGCAGTGCGGCTGGCAAGCCTGATCCGCTGCTGGGCGCGTCTATTAATCGCGCCCTGGAGCAACTGGGTTTTTCCCTGCTTGACAGCTTTCGGTTCTACAGTGAGGTGCGTCCGCGGCTGGTTGCCGAGTCACATCAGCTCTATCGTCTGGCTCGTCATAACGGCTTGCTGGACAGTTGTGTCGAGGACGAGGATAGCCCTGGCGTCACTATCGCCGGCCTTTACCAGGCCAGTATGCTGCTGTCGCTGGCAGACCCCTTTCGACTGGCAGAGGGAGAGGTCGGCTTGTTGTTTGACGTGCTGATGCAGCATGCGCAGTTGTGCCGCATTATTCCGGGTAATGACTGGGCTGGAAGCGGAGAAGGCCTTTTCCTGATCGATCTCGATAGTGATGAGCTGCCAGTACCTTGTACCGGTTTGCGGTCGCCTGTCGCAGCAAGGGAGGCGTATTTGCTGGATGCCACAGCGGCGCTTGCTGCAGTGCGTGAGCGCCTCACAAAGACGCCTGCAAAGGTGCGTATGCAAAGTCCGGAGGCCATGCTGTTACGCCGCCTGTTGCCGGAGACGGCGGCGGGTGCGGAGAAGCGCCGGGAGCAACGCAATCCGGACAGTCGCTGGATAGACTTGCTGCGCGGCGTGGAGGGGATACATGCGTATCT
Organism: Gammaproteobacteria bacterium; assembly: GCA_032124375.1. Lineage (GTDB taxonomy): Bacteria > Pseudomonadota > Gammaproteobacteria > UBA9214 > UBA9214 > UBA9214. The sequence goes on along the minus strand of JAQBDO010000327.1, from coordinate 2,195 downwards.
GGGGCGCGCAGTACAGCAAGGTCCCGGCGGCGCCGCAGGGCAACCGACAGTGATTGATACCGCATCCTGCAGGGTGCTTGATTCCAGTGGCAGCGGTATGAAGCTGGCCTGGGAAGGCGGCGGAGCCGGTGATGCCCGCGTCGGCGATCTGCTGGGTATCCTGGAGATGCGCAACGAACGGGAGACCATACAACTGGGTATGATTCGTTCCATCCGCGTCTACCGAAAGGGTGGTATGGAGGCCGGCCTGCAACTGATGCCGGGTGGACTCGGGGCGGTATCCTGTTATGCACCTGATGAGCCGGAAAAAGTGGCCGTTCGTGCCTTGTTTATGCCGGCCATTGAAGATGAAAAGATTGCAGCCACGCTGGTGGTGTCGAAAGGTTTTTATGTGCTGGGTCGACGTTTGTTGATTGACGTGGGAGGTCGGGAGGTCAGGGCGCGTGCCGGTCGTTGTGTATTTGACAGTCCGGTATTTGATCGCTTCGAATTTTCCGCGGAGTAACACGGGCCACAGGCTTAACCTGGAAGAGATAAATAATATGGCCACGGAATCCACGGAAGAACACGGAAATATAAATGCCTTAAAAACAATTTTTTCGTGTTCTTCCGTGGATTCCTTGGCTATTAAATTATTTTGTATTCGTTGTTATCAGTTTGAAAGAGTACCAGGCTTGAACACCCTTAAATTCATACTCTATTTTGGCGTTGATTCATTATGTCTCTAGCAAGAAATATCCCCGTGGGTGTGAAAATAACCACAGATAATAAATGCGGTTTCTGCACGAATTCCAAGTGTTGTACCTATATTACCGAGCAACTCGCCACGCCCCGTTCCATGCATGATTTTGACCACATGCTCTGGCAGTTGTCGCATAAGGATGTGACGGCCTATAAGGATGAGGAAGGCTGGTATTTGTTAATCAATAATACCTGCACACATTTGCTCGCAGATGGCCGTTGCGGTATCTATGATGAGCGTCCCGTTATTTGTCGGAAATATACCAATGATTTTTGTGAGTTCGATGAAGATTCGACAGAGGGATTTGAGTTGTTTTTCGACGGCTATGACGCGTTGCTGAAGTACGTGCGCAAGCGTTTCAAGACGTGGGAGCGGTTTGCCGCAAGCCGGGATCAACAGTCGAGTCCGTAGGATATGCCGGGCAAAGCGCAGCGCATCGATCGCAAATGATGCGCCCTGTTCCCCGGCACATCCTACGGCATGATTTCGTCAAATCCGTCTATGGTGTTGAAGCCTTCCATTTGCCTGGCCGGAGACCGACTGTCCGGCTTGCGTACCGCGACGATGTGCTGAATGCCGAACTCGCGTGCCGTTCGCAGCACGGACAGGCTGTCATCAATAAAGAGTGTGCCTGTTTTTCTGAACGGTTCATCGACCTGCAGTTGTGACCAGAAACGCAGATCTTCCTTTGGATAGCCAATATCGTGGGCACAGATCAGTGCATCAAAGGCATTGGTCAGACCGGTGACTTCCATCTTCAGCTCAAGGCTCTTGGCGTGTGCATTGGTCAGCATGACGACGCGTTTTCCGGATTCGCGCGTGCGCCTCAGGAACTCGGGGACGTGCTCGTGCACGGCGATCAGGTGATTGATCTCTCTCTTCAGGCTGGCAATATCCAGGTTGAGTTCGCGACTCCAGTAATCAACGCAATACCAGTCCATGGTGCCTTCCTTCAAGCGGAATTTCGGAATCAGCTGTGACTTGGCGGCCTGAATGTCGAGATTGTGTCGTTCGGCATAGCGTAACGGTACGTGCTCCTGCCAGAAGTGGTTGTCAAAATGCAGGTCCAGCAGCGTGCCATCCATGTCCAGAAAGACGCTTTCGATTTCTTCCCAGGGGATCATGTAATACCTGCGAGTGTGTGAGGATGAAGGCATTTTAGCAGAACGGTCGCAAGGGTTCTCTTGTCCCAAAACCATGTTCTGCGTAGGATGTGCTGAGCTTGCGAGGCTTCCGCGTGCTGCTCATGCCCCTCACCTGCATCCCTGCAGGTGAAGCGCATTGATCGTTACCGATGCGCTTCGCAAGCTCAGCACATCCTACATATGATAAATAAGGACGTATTGATGAATACCAATAATGATGAACTGGCCGGCTTGCTGGAACCGATCGTTGAGCTGGCACAGCGTGCCGGCGAAAAAATTCTCGAGGTCTATAACAGCGATGACTTCTC
>JAQBDO010000326.1:0-2871 GCA_032124375.1 Gammaproteobacteria bacterium | reverse complement strand
GCTGAACAGTGCATCGATGCGGCGCCATTCCTGGTTGGTGGGTTCATGCGAGGCCATCTGGTCCACGATCAGGCTGAACTCCACGGCATAACTCGCCAGTCGCAGGTGCTGTTTATTGATCTCGGCTATGCCTACTTCTTTCAACAGGCAATGCGAACTATCCGTGGACGCGGAACTCTTGAATCCGAACATGGTGTACCTCCGACACAGATTCTGGCCAGACAGCGAACCGGCTTTCCAAATGGTGCCATGCAGTCTGCGGCAGCCGTTATGTTAGCATACCGGCCGCCAGGATTCGCTCAACTCCATGGGGATGCCTACTCGCTGTGGATGTAAACCCAGCGGCCAATGGCCTCCGTATTCCCGCCATACAGATGCTGCGGATAGCTCTCCGTGGGCCAGTAAACCAGGCTGTCGTGGTTCAATAATCCGGTCGGACAATTGATGCGCAATTCCCAGGCAGCGCCGCGCGCAACCCGGCTGCCGTCGGGTGGCCCCAGCAGCGGTTCGAACACGTCTCCGGGCATGCCATGCAATCGATAGGTATCAGACAGGTCCAGCGCCATTTCAATACGGCTGCCACCGGATTTCCAGCGTTCCGGGTCAAAACCCACCGGCTTGCGCCCTTTCGGCAGGCGGTCGAGCAGGGCACTGCTTATCTTGCCTTGCGCATCCAGGGTAAATATCAGGATCGCGTGATCAGGGTCACCCTCACTGTATCTGCTCTGCCCGGAGTAGGGCTGGCCCTGCCTTGATCCCAGGTCATACCAGACAATCGCCCCCTGCTTGTGCGCGAGAGACCGATACTCAAATTTTTTGCAGGCCTGTAATCCTGTAGCAGGTAATTCATTCAGGTACTCGGGAATCATGTCGGCAAGTGCATGCGGCGGACTGCCGACGGTCGATGTATACACTTTGATGGACTCGATGAGTGGCTCGGCACGCACTGCCGCATCCTGAAAAAGGGTTTTGCGCTGTTCCCAGTCTTGCGCTGCGTCACCTGCCGGTAATGCCAGGTACACGACACCGGCAACGGCAACGGCCAGCGTGAGAAACACAAGTAATGCAGGCGCTTTTTTCATTACTCGAACACGTGCGCCAGAAAAATCGTCTTTATTTTCTCCACCGCTTTTTCATCCGGGGGATAAAAGGTTGCCGCCATGATGAACCTGCCGTTGCTTGCCTGTCCGGATAATTTTGGATTCTTCAGCGCTTCTTCAAGATTCGCCCGGGCTTTTTCGGCATCTTTACATTTAAAAAGCGAAATAATACGGGTACTCGCATACTTGGCTATCGCCAATTCCGCAACGTACTCCATGTCCTCATTGACAGGCCCCCTGATGCTCAGGGTGCCATCCACACCGTTTTCCTTCAACGCTTCGATAAAGGCACTTAATTCAACTGGAGTTGGCATGCCTTGCTGGTTGCAACCGGTCAGCAGGATCAACGGAACCAATATATACATCGATAACTTATTCATTTTTTGGTTATCCTTGCCGGCCTCGGCCAGACAACAGAATCCTGCTGCGAAAGACACATAACGGTGTGCCAGGCATACCCTGCGGGTACCGCCGGGCAGTGCTTATTTTCTTGAATTCGCCAGGGAAATACAATTTACTCCATTATCTTCTACTAGCTACCGGTCATTTGATCAATGCACACCCGGGCCGGGAGGATTCTCACAGGCGCTACCCAGGCACCGGGAGGCAAGATTGATGAGCGGCACGGATAACTGGCTGGAGCACGAACACTCGCAGTATGAAGACCTCCTGTCCCAGTGTCAGGATGCGGTGGAAAGTGAGCAATGGGGGACAGTCGACCGACTATTCGAGCAACTGGTTTCAAGCCTGAAACGGCATATGGCGCTGGAAGAAGAGGTGCTCTATCCTGCCTATGAAACCACCGCGCATGCACCTCAAGGCCCGACGGGGGCGCTGCGCGAGGAGCATGATCAGATTGTGCAACTGGTAAGCGACATGGCGCGGGTCATCAAGTCCAGGGGTTCGGAGCACGTTCTCGAATGCCTGGTCCACCTCGAAAGACAAATGATAAAACATCATGAGAAAGAGGAGGATATTTTTCTGCCTATGGCGAGCCATATTCTGGATGCCAAACGCGCGGAAATTTCCCGGAAAATTGCAGACTTCGACGCATCGAAGTCAGCCAGAAAGTGGGATATCTGAACAGGGGAAAAACGGGGCGAGGTTGAGCCGGCCAGCCGGCCCGCGCATCAGAAAAGTGCACGGATCTGCTGGAATTGGTCAACGATGGTGTTGGGGTCATGTGGCGGGGAAAATGAAGCGAGCAGCCGTCCCTGTGGGTCGACCAGGAAAATCGAACTGGTATGGCTTACCAGGTATTGGCCTGGTGTCGTGTCAGGTTCTTTCATATAGCCGGCACCGAACTGGCGGGTCAGGTTGTCGATACCCTGTTGCGTACCGGTGATGCCCACGAAGGCTTCGTTGAAGTACTTCAGGTATCCTTCAATAACCTCCGGGGTGTCACGCTGTGGGTCAACGGAAATGAAAATGACCTGTATGTTTGCCGGGCTCTGTGGGTCGTTTTGCAGTAGCCTGACTACCCTGGTCAGCGTTGACAGTGTTGTTGGGCAGATGTCGGGGCAATAGGTATAACCGAAGAAAACCAAACTCCATTTCCCCTGCAGGTGTTCAAGGTTAACAGCTTGCTGGTATTGATCGGTCAGGGAGAACGCCTGCAGCGGCTTCGGTTCGGGTCGGAGCACACTCTGGAGTTCTGGTGGGATGGTCTTCTTGTCAGGAAGCATCCAGAAGAATACCGCTGCAAGCAACAGTCCCCAGAAAAGGAAAAGCAGCAACGTTCCGTAAGGTCTGGGTGTCTTTTCAGGCATTG